>NZ_OPYO01000024.1:0-106884 GCF_900275665.1 Pseudomonas sp. JV241A | reverse complement strand
TCCATCGACTACCTGCGTGCCGGCCATTATCGCGACACCCACGCCCAGTGCCAGCTGTGGCGCCAGGGCCGGCGGGTGACCAATGTGGCGATCACGGCCTGGCAAGGCAACCCGGATGAGCCGATTGCCACGGCGCGAGCACATTTCAAGATCGAAGAAATGACCTCGCCCTTGAAATAGCCCCAGCCACCCCCATCTGTTGTGCATCCCGCCGTGAAAGCAGGCCGCTGGCCTGCCCAACGACAACTGTCATCAGATCGGAGTGTTGAAGACCATGAGTGTGGAAACTCAAAAAGAAACCCTGGGCTTCCAGACCGAGGTGAAGCAACTGCTGCACCTCATGATCCATTCCCTGTATTCGAACAAGGAAATCTTCCTTCGCGAACTGATTTCCAACGCCTCCGACGCCGTCGATAAACTGCGCTTCGAAGCCCTGGCCAAGCCAGAGCTGCTCGAAGGCGGCGCCGAGCTGAAGATCCGCCTGAGCTTCGACAAGGACGCCAACACCGTCGCCCTCGAAGACAACGGCATCGGCATGAGTCGCGAGGACGTGATCGCGCACCTGGGCACCATCGCCAAGTCCGGCACCGCCGACTTCATGAAGAACCTCACCGGTGACCAGAAGAAGGACTCGCACCTGATCGGTCAGTTCGGCGTGGGCTTCTACTCGGCCTTCATCGTCGCCGACAAGGTCGATGTGTTCAGCCGCCGCGCCGGCCTGCCGGCCGCCGAGGGCGTGCACTGGTCGTCCAAGGGCGAGGGCGACTTCGAAGTCGCCACCATCGACAAGGCCGAGCGCGGTACCCGCATCGTCCTGCACCTGAAAAAGGGTGAAGAAGAGTTCGCCGACGGCTGGCGCCTGCGCAACATCGTCAAGAAATACTCCGATCACATCGCCTTGCCGATCGAGCTGCCAAAACAGGTCGAAGCCGCCGAGGGCGAAGACAAGCCGGCCGAAGAATGGGAAACCGTCAACCGCGCCAGCGCCCTGTGGACCCGTCCGCGTACCGAGATCAAGGACGAGGAGTACCAGGAGTTCTACAAGCACATCGGTCACGATTTCGAGAACCCGCTGGCCTGGAGCCACAACAAGGTCGAAGGCAAGCTCGAGTACAACTCGCTGCTCTACGTGCCGGCCCGTGCCCCGTTCGACCTGTACCAGCGTGAAGCGCCGCGCGGCCTGAAGCTGTACGTGCAGCGTGTGTTCATCATGGACCAGGCAGAATCCTTCCTGCCGCTGTACCTGCGCTTCATCAAGGGCGTGGTCGACTCCAACGACCTCTCGCTGAACGTCTCGCGTGAGATCCTGCAGAAAGACCCGATCATCGATTCGATGAAATCGGCACTGACCAAGCGCGTGCTGGACATGCTCGAGAAGCTGGCCAAGAACGAGCCTGAGCAGTACAAGGGCTTCTGGAAGAACTTCGGCCAGGTGATGAAAGAAGGCCCGGCCGAAGACTTCGCCAACAAGGAGAAGATCGCCGGTCTGCTGCGCTTCGCTTCCACACACGACGAAAGCGGTGAGCAGAGCGTTGCCCTGGCCGACTACCTGGCCCGCGCCAAGGAAGGTCAGGACAAGATCTACTTCCTCACCGGTGAGTCCTACGCTCAGGTGAAGAACAGCCCGCACCTGGAAGTCTTCCGCAAGAAAGGCATCGAAGTCCTGCTGCTGACCGACCGTATCGACGAGTGGCTGATGAGCTACCTGAGCGAGTTCGACGGCAAGAGCTTCGTCGACGTCGCCCGGGGCGACCTGGACCTGGGCAAGCTGGATTCCGAAGAGGACAAGAAAGCCCAGGAAGAAGTCGCCAAGGAGAAAGAAGGCCTGGTCGAGCGCCTGAAAGCGGCCCTGGGCGAAAGCGTCAGCGAAGTGCGCGTCTCGCACCGCCTGACCGACTCGCCGGCGATCCTGGCCATCGGTGAGCAGGACCTGGGCCTGCAGATGCGCCAGATCCTCGAGGCCAGCGGGCAGAAGGTGCCGGACTCCAAGCCGATCTTCGAATTCAACCCGGGCCACCCGCTGATCGAGAAGCTGGACAACGAGCAGAGCGAAGACCGTTTCGCCGACTTCTCGCACATCCTCTTCGATCAGGCCGCGCTGGCGGCGGGCGATAGCCTCAAGGACCCGGCGGCGTACGTTCGTCGCCTGAACAAGCTACTGGTCGAATTGTCGGCTTAAGTAGTTGCAGGAAAGCCCGCTTCGGCGGGCTTTTTTCATGGTGCAAGGAGGAGTGCATGAGCAAGGTTACCGTCGAATCGCTGGTCTATCATGTTGCCGGCAAAGCCTATGAGAGCCGCTTGTTCTATACCCAGGGCGCCCGCGAGCAGCCTGGGCTTTTGATGGCGCCAAACTGGATGGGGGTGGGCGAGGGCGCCGAACGTATCGCCCGCGAGGTTGCCGCCCAGGGTTATGTGGTGTTGCTGGCCGACATCTACGGCCAGACCCTGCGTCCGTCGGACATGGATGAAGCCGGTGCGGCGATGACGCCGCTGAAGAATGACCGCGTCGAGCTGCGCAAGCGCTTGAAGGCGGCGCTGGACCAGTTGCTGGGCCAATCCAGGGCGGTACTGGAGCCGGGCAAGCTGGCCACCTTCGGCTTCTGCTTCGGCGGCTGTTGTGCGCTGGAGCTGGCGCGTGAAGATGCGCGCCTGCTGGCCGCTGTATCGTTCCACGGCACCCTGGATACGCCGCTGCCGGCCGAGGAGGGCAAGGTCCGGGCCTCGATGCTGGTGTTGCATGGCGCCGCCGACCCGTTCGTGCCCAAGGAGCAGCTACCGGCTTTCGAAGCCGAGATGGACGCGGCCAAGGTTGATTGGCAACTGATCAGCTATGGCGGCGCGGTGCACTCGTTCACCGATACCGCAGCGAATATCCCCGGCAAGATGAAGTACGACGCACGCACGTCCAAGCGCGCGTTCCGCGCGATGTTCAATTTGCTCGATGAAGTGTTCCAGCGCTGAGTGGGGCGGGGCTGCTGTGCAGCCCATCGCCAGCAAGGCTGGCTCCCACACTGGACCTGCATGCATCCACCCTGTGGGAGCCGGCCTTGCCGGCGATCAATCTCAAGGCAACTCGATCCGTTCACTTTCCCCTGATACCGTCGGCCAGTCTCCGGCCGCCCAGCGTGCCCGCGCTTGTTCGATCAGCGCCGGATCACTGGCAACGAAATTCCAGTTCATTCGCCGCGGCCCGTCCAGTGGCGCCCCGCCAAACAGCACCAGCTGGCTCTGGCTGTCGGCATACAGGCTCATCTCTTCACCGGGCGGCAAGATCACCAGGCTGCACGGTTCGACCGCCTCGTTGTTCAGGCTGACTTCGCCATCCAGCACATACAGCGCACGCTCGACATGCTCGATGGGCACCGTCAGGGTGGTCGCCGCCTGCATCTGCACCAGCGCATACAGGGTCGGTGACAGCACCGGCACCGGCGATTGCAGGCAAAAACCGCTGCCGGCAATCATGCGAATGCTGACCCCCAGGGTGTCACTGACCGGCAAGCTCGCCGCCGGATGATGGCTGTAGTGCCCAGGGCCTTGCTCATGCTCCTTGGGTGACGCCAGCCATACTTGCAAACCGTGCAATCGCGAGTTGCCGGGCAGTAGCTCGGCAGGCGTGCGCTCGACATGGGCAATGGCGCTGCCAGCGGTCATCCAGCTGACTTCACCGGCCTTGACCCGTTGATCCGAGCCCAGGCTGTCCTTGTGCTGGATCTCGCCCTCGAACAGGTAGGTGAGAGTCGACAGGCCGATATGCGGATGCTGGCGGATGTTCATGCCGCGCCCGGCCGGGTACTCGGTTTCGAGCATGTGGTCGAAGAACACGAACGGCCCGACACTGCGGCACTGGGCCGAGGGCAGGGGGCGCAGGATAGGTTGCCCTTCGACCGATTCGGCGCGAGGGCGGATGACCAGGGGAAGGCTCACGGTGTGCTCCAGGCCAAGGGGGAAAGTTCTTGTAGCATAACCTGCTGAACTGGCGCGTGGTCGGCTCGGTCTACCCTGTCTGAATCGGCCAACAAGGAAAGCGTGATGATTGCCAGGTGTCTGGGCTGGGTGCTGTTGCTGGGGGTATCGCTGCAGGCGGCGCAGGCGCGCGAGTATCACTACAGTGATGCGCACCTGCATTACGTCGACTTCTTCCAGGAGACCGCCGGCATGGATGCCTTGCTCAAGGCCATGGATGAGGCCCGAATCGACCAGTCGATGATCTCGGGTATCCCGGTGGCCAAGAAGTGGCACGAGGATGAGCCCAAGCGCCCGCGTTATTACGCTGGCGACGATGCCGATGCCTACTGGTACAGCGCCACCGATATCTATGTAGCGGCAGCACTGGAGAAACTCAGCCCCGAACAACGCCAGCGCTTTCATCCGTTTCTCACCGGCTTCAACCCGGTGGACAAGAATGCCGTGGCCCACATCGAGCGCATGCTCGAGCTGCACCCGGGCCTGTGGCAGGGCATTGGCGAGGTGTTCACCCGCCATGATGACCTCACTGCGCTCACCAGCGGCGACACGCCCAGGGCCAATAACGAGGCCATGACCCGCATCTATCACCTGGCTGCCGAGCAGGACCTGCCGGTGCTGATCCACTCCAACATCACCTCCAAGCGTGAACGCAACCCGCTGTACCTGGCGGAAATCGAAGAGCCACTGCGCAATCACCCGCACACCCGCTTCATCTGGGCTCATGCTGGCACCAGCCTGGAGATTCATCGTCACCAGGCTCAGCTGGATTTTTTGCTGCCGACCCTGACGCGGATGCTCGAGGATTACCCGAACCTGTACATAGACCTCTCCTGGAGCGTGCTGCAGCCTTATCTGCTGGATGAGAAGGGCAACCCCAGGGTTGAGTGGCTGGCGCTGGTCAAGCGCTTCCCTGAGCGCTTCATGCTTGGTTCCGACGTGGTCGGGCGTTTCAACAGCCTGGGCGAGCAGTTGCATGGCTTCGATCCGTTCCTTGATGCCTTGCCTGCCGAGATTGCGCAAAAGGTCGCCCGCGACAACTTCCTTGCCGTACTGCCCAAGGCACGCAAGTGACAGCCCTGTCATCAGCCTGTCATGCCCGTGTCATAGCCTGCCGCCATCAACCTGATGGAGTGCACTATGTTCCCACGTCGTTTCAGCGCCCTGTGCGGGCTCATGCTGGTTAGTGGCCTGGCCGCTGCCGAGGTTCGCGTTGATGGCCCGGTCGAGTACGGCCTGTTCGAAACCCGCCACCAGAATTTCCAGCCGGGTGAGCGGGTGCTGACCCAGAGCAACCAGACCATCCAGCCAACCGATGAGATCCCGGCGCGCCTGGGCAGCAAGTTCGGTATGCGTTACCGGCTGGAGGGCAAGGTCGCCGAAGACACGCCGCTGACCCTGCTGTACCTCACCCCCGGTGTACGCACCCCGGACGGCAAGCGTCACGACAAGTTCGAAGTGGTGCAGAAGCTGGTGCCGGGGGCGGCCCAGGACGTCATGGCCTACGAGTTCACCGAGAACCACGAAGTGGTGCCGGGACAATGGCATTTCATGGTCTTCCAGGGTGATCGTCTGCTTGCCGAGCAGCGCTTTACCGTGCGCTGATCAAGGGTGACCGTGGTGTCGCGATCATAAGGCCTTTTGATATCACGTTTTCGTCTTACGCAAATTTTCCCCAGGCCGATACCGTCTAGAAGCAAGGACTGCTGCACTGTTTTGCAGCGCTTTTGGAGGGAGCCAGAAGATGAGCTTGAGAAGCATGAATATCGCGCCCAGGGCCGGCCTGGGTTTTGGTCTGGTGGCGGCGCTGGTGTTTGCCTTGGGCGCTTTTGCCCTGATGCAGATGACCAGCATGCGCCAGCAGTCCGCGCAGGTCGACAGCAATTGGTTGCCCAGCGTGATTTCGGTCGGGCAGATGACCCAGGATATGCTGCGCATCCGCGCCCTGACCCTGCGCCTGTTGGTCAATCGCGATGCTGCGGCGCTGGAACAGAACAAGTCGCGCATCGAAGAGATCAAGTCCGGCCTGGACAAAGCCCAGCAGAAGTACCAGGCGCTGATCGTGTTGCCCGAAGAACAAACCCTTTTCGATCGTTACCTGGGCCTGGAGCAGCGCTATCTCAAGCTGCAGAACCAGGTGGTGGCCTTGTCCACCGAGCATCGGCTTGAAGAGGCGGTAGCCATGGTCAACGGCGAGATGAACCAGTTGGCCGACCAGATGACCGCCAGTCTCAACGAGCTGATCGCGCTCAATAACCATCATGCCAACACTGCGACCGACCTTGCCGAGGTTGTCTACCAGGAGGCGCGGGTCTGGGTGATCGGCTTGCTGATCGCCGCCGTGGTGCTCACCGTGGTGCTGGCCCTGACCCTGACCCGCAGTATCGTCCGGCCGCTGGCGCAGTCACTGAAGGTTGCCGAGGTAGTGGCCACCGGTGATCTGACCCCGCAGATCTCGGTGCAGGGCAAGGACGAACCGGCGCGCTTGCTCACGGCGTTGAAGCAGATGCAGCAGAGCCTGCGCGATACCATCGGGCGCATCTCCGATTCGTCCAGCCAGTTGGCTTCAGCCTCCGAAGAGCTCAGCGCGGTGACCGAAGATGCCACCCGCGGGCTGCTGCAGCAGAGCCAGGAAATCGAACAGGCGGCGACTGCGGTCAATCAGATGACCACCGCGGTGGAGGAGGTGGCGAGCAATGCCGTGGCCACTTCCGAAGCATCGCGCGAATCGGATCGTATTGCCCGCCAGGGACGTGAGCAGGTGCGCCTGACCGTGACCTCGATCGAAGACCTGGCGGCCGGCGTCACCGCTAATGCCGAAGAGGTCGGGCAGCTGGCGCAACAGGTCCATGGCATTACCAAGGTGCTGGATGTGATCGGTGCGATTGCCGAGCAGACCAACCTGCTGGCGCTCAACGCCGCGATTGAAGCGGCCCGCGCCGGTGATGCCGGGCGCGGCTTTGCCGTGGTGGCGGACGAGGTGCGGGCACTGGCCCATCGCACTCAGCAGTCGACCCGTGAAATCGAGCAGATGATCGATGGCATCCAGCAAGGCACCAATCGTGCGGTCGAGGGTATGCAGCACACCAACGAGCGGGCGCGTGGCACCTTGGAAGGCGCCCATGCCGCAGGGGCGGCGCTGGAAGAGATTGCTGCGGCCATCAGCCTGATCAACGAGCGCAACCTGGTGATTGCCAGCGCCTCCGAGCAGCAGGCGCAGGTGGCGCGGGAGGTGGACCGCAACCTGACCAATATCCGCGACCTGGCCATGCAGACCTCGGCGGGGGCGAATCAGACCAACGCGGCGAGCCAGGCGTTGTCGCAGTTGGCGATTGAGCTGAATGGGTTGGTGGGACGGTTTTCGGTGTAAAGCATCGCGGGTCAAGTCGAGTTGTCGCACCGCCGCTCCCACAAGGTGGGAGTAGGACCCGCGATGGCACAAACAAAAACGCCCCGACGAGTCGGGGCGTTCGAGCATAAGGGGCTGGCCCTTACTTGCCTTCCCAGCGCTTGAGCACCAGGGTGGCGTTGGTGCCGCCGAAACCGAAGCTGTTGCTCATCACGGTATCGATCTTGGCGTTTTCCCGGGTCTTGGTCAGCACCGGCAGGTCGGCCACTTCCGGGTCCAGCTCGTCGATGTTGGCGGAACCGGCAATGAAGTTGCCTTCCATCATCAGCATGCAGTAGATCGCTTCGTGAACGCCGGCGGCGCCCAGGGAGTGACCGGACAGGCTCTTGGTCGAGCTGATGGCCGGAGCCTTGTCGCCGAACACTTCGCGAACGCCCTTCATTTCGGCAACGTCGCCAACCGGCGTCGAGGTGCCGTGGGTGTTCAGGTAGTCGATCGGGGTGTCGACGGTGGACATGGCCATCTGCATGCAGCGGATGGCGCCTTCGCCGCTTGGCGCGACCATGTCGTAGCCATCGGAAGTGGCGCCGTAGCCGACGATTTCCGCGTAGATCTTGGCACCACGGGCCAGAGCGTGTTCCAGCTCTTCAACCACGACCATGCCGCCACCGCCTGCGATGACGAAGCCGTCACGGTCAGCGTCGTAGGCACGGGAAGCTTTTTCCGGGGTGTCATTGCGCTTGCTGGACAGCGCGCCCATGGCGTCGAACAGGAACGACTGGCTCCAGTGCTCTTCTTCACCGCCACCGGCGAAGACTATGTCTTGCTTGCCCATCTGGATCTGTTCCATCGCAGTACCGATGCAGTGAGCACTGGTGGCGCAGGCCGAGGCGATGGAGTAGTTCAGGCCCTTGATCTTGAATGGGGTGGCCAGGCACGCCGAAACGGTGCTGCTCATGGTCCGGGTGACGCGGTACGGGCCAACGCGCTTGACGCCTTTTTCGCGCAGGATGTCCAGCGCTTCCATCTGGTTCAGGGTCGAAGCGCCGCCGCTGCCTGCGATCAGGCCGGTACGCGGGTTGGAGACTTGCTCTTCGGTCAGGCCCGAGTCCTTGATCGCGTCGGCCATTGCCAGATAGGCATAGGCAGCGGCGTGACCAACGAAACGGAAGATTTTACGGTCGATCAGTTCTTCGAGGTTGAGGTCAATGGAGCCGGAAACCTGGCTACGCAGACCCATTTCGGCATATTCCGGGTTGAATCGGATGCCAGGGCGGCTTGCACGCAGGTTGGCGGAGACGGTCTCTTTGTCATTGCCCAGGCACGAAACAATGCCCAGACCAGTGATAACGACGCGGCGCATGCGGATAACCCTTAGAAGTTGTCAGTGGAGGTGAATACGCCGACACGGAGGCCTTCGGCGGTGTAGATCTCGCGACCGTCGACGCTGACCGAACCATCGGCGATGGCCATGTTCAGCTTGCCTTTGAGGACGCGCTTGATATGAATGTTATAGGTGACTTTCTGGGCGGTCGGCAGAACCTGGCCGAAGAATTTCACTTCACCCGAACCCAGTGCCCGGCCACGGCCCGGCAGGCCTTGCCAGCCAAGGAAGAAGCCGACCAATTGCCACATGGCGTCCAGGCCCAGGCAGCCCGGCATCACCGGATCACCTTCGAAGTGGCAGGCGAAGAACCACAGGTCCGGGGTGATATCCAGCTCGGCGACCAATTCACCTTTGCCGTACTTGCCACCCTCCTGGCTGATATGGGTGATGCGATCAACCATCAGCATGTTCGGGGCGGGCAGTTGCGCGTTACCTGGGCCGAACAGCTCACCGCGACTGCAGCGCAGCAGGTCTTCCCGAGTAAAGGCGTTTTGTTTGGTCATGCGAGCTCCTCAATAGTCCCCGTGCGGCAGGGGGCAAATCTTCCCGGCCGTCCCAAAACGCGTACGTTTGAGTCGGCAGCCTACACATAGACTATTGCGTTGTAGTGAAAGTCACAGCGCACGGGGCAAAGAAGTACACTTGTGCACTGAAATTTTATTTTCAAGCCCTTCGCAGCGCTTGTCCAGTCTCTAAGACTGCCGCAATTTAGCATTTATCGCCAGTCGCAGCTGCCTGACCGGGCAACCAGCGTTGCAGAATTTGTTGCAGATCAGTGCGTTTGAACGGCTTGGCCAGGTAGTCGTTCATGCCCGCGTTCAGACAACGCTCGCGATCGCCCTGCAAGGCATTGGCGGTCAGGGCGATGATCGGCATAGCGGCCGCCTGCGGCAGCAGGCGAATGCGCCGGGTGGCCTCGTAGCCGTCGATAATCGGCAGGCGGCAATCCATCAGCGCTGCGGCAAAGCGCTGGCGCCCGGCCTGGGCCACGGCCTGGGCGCCATCGACAGCGATGCACACCTCAAAACCCAGGCTGCGCAGCATGGCTTCGATCACCGTCTGGTTCACCGGATTGTCCTCGACCAGCAGGATGCGCCGGCCCTGGCCGTCGTCTTCGGGGCGGGTCAGGCCGCTGGGCAGGCGCGGCGTTTGCGCCGTCGACAAGGCCAGGGGCATTTCCAGGGTGAAGGTCGAGCCGAGGCCTTCACGGCTTTCGCCGCGCAGGGTGCCGCCCATCCGTTCGGTCAGCGTGCGGGCGATCGACAGGCCCAGGCCGGTACCGCCATAACGGCGGGAGATCGAGCTGTCGGCTTGCTGGAAGGCGATGAACATCATTTCCAGGCGCGTGCTGTCGATGCCGATACCGGTGTCGCGTACCGCGCAGGTGAACCAGATCAGCTGGCGGTCGAGCACCTGCCAGCGCGGTTCGATCTGTACGCTGCCGTGCTCGGTGAACTTCAGCGCGTTGCCGATCAGGTTGAGCAACACCTGGCGGATGCGCGTCGGATCGCCTACCACCTGCAGTTGCTCCATGCCCGGTGGCAGACGCAGTTGCAGGTCCAGCTGGCGCTGCTGGGCCAGGTGCTGGAACGACTGCACGCTGCTGCCGATCAGCTCGCCGAGGTTGAAATCGATGTGCTCCAGCTCCAGGGTGGTGCGCTCGATGCGCGAGAAGTCGAGGATATCGTTGATGACTTTGAGCAGGTGCCCGGTCGACTCACTGGCCACGGCCGTGTACTCGGCCTGTTCTTCGCTGAGGGTGGTGGTTTCCAGCAATTGCAGCATGCCCAGAACACCGTTCATCGGCGTGCGCAGTTCATGGCTCATCATCGCCAGGAAATCAGACTTGGCCTTGTTCGCCTGCTCGGCCTCTTCACGGGCCTGGATCAATTGCGACATGGCCTGCTGCTGTTCGTGACTGGCCTTGCCCAGCGCACTGGCGAGGTTGTTGATGTGCCGGGCCAGGTGGCCCAGTTCACTGTCATCGACCACCGGCAGCGGCGCATTGAACTCACCTTGCTGGATGGCCTTGACCGCATGGCCCATGTCGCTGATCGGCTTGGCCAGGCTCAGGGCCAGGCGCCGGGCCAGGATGAAGGTAAAGAGCAGGGCGAACAGGGCAAGAATCCCGGCCTTGACCACGATTTCCTGTTGCCGTTCGTTGAAGGCGTCATCCGACATGCCGACGATCACCCGGCCCAGGTAGTCATCGCCGATGCTCTTGGTCGGTGCGTTGCTGTGCAGGAAGTCGTTGTCCAGGCGGATCTGTTGCAGGCGGATCGGTGCCTGGAACACTTCCACCTGCTGCGCGCGGTTGTGGCTTTCGTCAGGCTGCTCGACGTACACGAGGATGTGGTTGCTGCTGTCCTGCACCTCGAGAAAGCGCACGTGGGGGATGCTCAAGGTGGCGCGCATGAGGCTTTCGAGCACTTCGTTGTTGCCGGCGATCACGCCGTACTCGGAAGCTGGGGCCAACTGATTAGCGATCAACTGGCCGGTGTGGTTGAGCTCCTGGCGCAAGTCCTGAATGCGCACGAAGGTAAAGAAGCTGATCAGCAGCAGGGTCAGCAACAGGGCCGGACCGAGGCTGATGATCTGCGTGCGGGTGTGAATGTCCCAGCTCAGGCGCCGACTCATGGTGTGCTTTCTCCTTCGGCCAGGGCCAGGGCGGCGGCGGACGGGTCAATCGCTTCGATGCCCAGGGCGCGGGCAACCTGCTGGTTGCCGAGCACGCTGAAGTGATCCGGGTAGAGCGTGCGGGGCCAGCGGTTGGGCGCCTGGTCGAGCAGCCGTTCGAGCACCGCCAGCCAGTCGTCCTGGTCGCTCAGGGTGCTGGCCAGGGCGCCGGCCTTGACGAACCCGGCATTGGGCCCGATCAGCGCCATCTGCCGGCCATAGCTGCTGAGCAAAACGTTCTTGGCCGTCTTCGAGTTGTACAACTGTGGATCGTCGATGCCCAGCAGTACATCGCTGTTTTGCAGAAGACTTTGCAAAGGCCGGCTGTCGCGCAGGTCTGGCCAGGCTTCGGCGACGATTTCCAGGCCCAGCGGACGCGCCGCCTTGCGCAATTCATCGAGGAGGAACTGACTGTGTTCGGCATACAGCACGCCGACCCGCTTGGCCTGCGGCAACAGGTAGCGGGCCAGGCGCAACTGCCGGGCCAGGGGTGGGTCGCTCCACAGCAGGCTGAGGTAAGCCGGGCGCAGGCTGCCCAGCCGTTGCTGGGCCTGGACCCGGCTGACGCGCAAGGCCAGCGCCGGTGGCCCGGCGGTTTCGCTCAGGCGCCATTCGAGGCTGGCACTGTCGAGCAGGATCAGCCGGGTGGCGGCTTTGATCTGGCTGGGGCGGGGTAGCTTGGCGACTGGCACGAAACGCACCTGATCAGCCGGACGGCGCTCGCGCAACGCTTCAACGAAGCTGCGCACACCGGCGTTGTCCTGGCTGCCGGTCAGCAGGATCTCGTTAGCCGACAGGCCGCACAGGGGCCACAGGCAGGCCAGCAGCAGCCAGCGCCGCAGGCGGCGCATCAGAATTCCAGCTCCGCACTGAAAGACAGCACATGACGGCTGTCGTAGCGATTGTCGGCGATGGTCGTGGGCTCATCGTCCAGACGCTGCTGGAGCATGCCGGCCAGCTCCAGGCTGGTGCGGTTCCAGCGCAGGCGCTTGGCCACGCGCAGGTCGAGGCGTTCGAAGCGGTACTTGTTGAGGGCGTCGTCGCCGTAATAGAAGAGGGCGCTGGACCAGCCCGCGCCCCAGTCGCGCAGCCAGCCGGCCGAGCCGCTGTTGTGGGCGCTCAGGCGTCGGTCGGCGGGGTTGCTGGCCCAGGCGTCGACGTAGGCGTAGGTCAGGCGCAGGCGGTCGGCGGGGCTCAGGCGCCAGTCCAACTGCGCTTCGCTGCCGCTGAAACGGGCCTCGTTGCTGTTGCTGGCGATGTACTGGTTGTTGCGCAGCGGCTCGCTGATCATGCCGGTGATTTCGTCGTAGAACAGCTTGAGGTCGACGCTCAGGTCGGCATCGGCGAAGTAACCGTTGTAGCCCAGTTCCCGCGAGCGCATGCGCTCCTGTTCAAGATCGCCGGGGCCGCGGGTCTTGACGAAATATTCGGCGTTGCGCCGGCCGAAAGCGCCAGGCACCAGGTTATTGACCCGGTAGCTCCAGTTGACGTTGTTCTCGAACATGTCCGGCGAGCGCACCGCTTCGGAGTATACCGCGCGCAATCCATGGCGCGGGGTAATCAGGTAGTTGACCGCCACCCGCGGGGTCAAGGAGCTACCGGACAGGCGGGCATCTTCGTACATGGCCCCGCCCTGAAGGATCCAGTGCTCGTCGGCGCGCCATTCCAGGTGACCGAACAGGCGCCAGGTGCTGTCGTCCAGGCTGCCATTGAAATAGGTCTGCGAGTCGGCGCGGTCGTAGCGATAGTTGGCGCCGCTGACCAGGCGCAGGCTGTCGGACAGGCTCAGGGTGTCCTGCACTTCAAGGTCGTAGCGGGTTTCCCGGGTGCTCTGGTCGATATCACCGCAGACCTGCTGCGAACCGCCATTGCTCCACTGTTGCTGTACCTGCTCGGCCAGGGCGCGTTCCTCGCTGCTGCCGGCGGGCAAGGGCGAAGTAATGTTGCGCGCCACCTGCTCGGCGTAATTCGGGTTCAGGCGCCAGAGCTGGGTCAGTTGCGGGCTGAACGACAGCGCCGCATCGCAGGCGCGCCATACCTGCTCACGATCCCAGTGCTGGGCCGAGCCCTGTACATAGAGGCTGTGGTCGGGGTTGAAGTCGATGTTCCAGCGCAGCGAACCGGCGTAGTCCTTGGCGTTGAGGTCGGCGTTGTTGCCTGCGGCAGTAATGTAGGGGAACACCGGTTTATAGGTGTAGGGCCGCTGATCGCTGCCTTCCTTGGCCGAGAATTGCCATTCCAGGCTCTGATTGCTGGCCAGGGTGTGGCTGGCACTCAGGGCCAGGCGGTTGAGGCGGCGACTGTCGCGGTAGTCCTGGCCCCAGCGGTTTTCGTCGAAACCATCGTCCTGCATGCCCGACAACGACAGGCGCAGGTCGCCGCCGTCCCAGCCCAGGCCCTGGCTTGCGTACCAGTCATTGATACCGCGTTGGCCGCGGGTAACCTTCAGGCGCGTGCCATGGCTGTCGGCCGGGCTGCGGGTGAGGATATTGACCACTGCCATCAGCGCATTGGCGCCATAGCTGACGGTGTTGGGGCCGCGGAACACCTCGATGCGCTCGATATCTTCCATGGCCAGCGGAATGTCGCTCCAGTCCACGGTAGCCAGGCCGGCGCGGTACACCGAGCGACCGTCGATCAGCACCTGCATACGCCGGGCATCGTTGACGTTGCTGCCATGGTAGTTGACCGTCGGCTGGTTGCCGGCGCCGTAGCCGATCATCATCCCCGGCACCAGGCGCAGCAGTTCGGGTATGTCGCGGGCGCCGCTGGCACGAATCAGCTCGCTGTCGAGCACGGTCATGCTGCCCGGCACCGCCGCTGGCGATTGCTTGAGGCGGGTGGCGGTGAGCACCTGCGGCAGGGCCTGGCTGTCGACGAACAGGTCGTCAGCCATGCCGGGGCTGCTGAGCAGGGCTGTCAGCAATAATAAAGGGCGATTGGAGGTCGGGCCAAAAGACACAGTGCGGCCTTGGTAACTGGTTCAAGTCGGGCATGTTAACCGAGTGGCGGGCATTTTCCAGTCATGGCGCGACTGTTCCCAAGGCCTATTCGGTCATCTGCCACTGGCTCTGGCACTGGCGCTCCGTATAATGCGCAGGTCGCCACTTTAATTGGTTTTAACGGATTGGATATGACTGAACAGCAGCCTGTTGCAGTTCTGGGAGGCGGGAGTTTCGGCACCGCCGTGGCGAATCTGCTGGCGGAAAACGGCGTTCGGGTGCGGCAATGGATGCGCGACCCCGAGCAGGCCGAAGCCATGCGTACCAACCGCGAGAACCCGCGCTACCTCAAGGGCATCAAGTTGCATGCCGGGGTCGAGCCGGTCAACGATTTGCTGGCGACCCTCGAGGCCTGCGAGCTGATCTTCGTCGCCTTGCCCTCCAGCGCCCTGCGCAGCGTGCTGGCGCCGCACGCTCAGCTACTGGGCGGCAAGATGCTGGTCAGTCTGACCAAGGGCATCGAGGCGCAAAGCTTCAAGCTGATGAGCCAGATCCTCGAAGAAATCGCCCCTCAGGCGCGCATCGGCGTGCTGTCGGGGCCCAACCTGGCCCGCGAAGTGGCCGAACACGCGTTGACGGCCACCGTGGTCGCCAGTGAAGACGAAGCTCTCTGCCAGCAGGTTCAGGCCGTACTGCACGGGCGCACCTTTCGTGTTTATGCCAGCGGCGACCGTTTCGGTGTCGAGCTGGGCGGGGCGTTGAAGAACGTCTACGCGATCATCGCCGGCATGGCCGTGGCCTTGGGGATGGGCGAGAACACCAAGAGCATGCTGATCACCCGCGCCCTGGCCGAGATGACCCGCTTTGCCGTCAGCCAGGGTGCCAACCCGATGACCTTCCTGGGCCTGGCCGGGGTCGGTGACCTGATCGTCACCTGCTCCTCGCCCAAGAGCCGCAACTACCAGGTCGGTCACGCCCTGGGCCAGGGCCTGAGCCTGGACGAGGCGGTCAGCCGCCTGGGTGAAGTGGCAGAAGGGGTGAACACCCTCAAGGTGCTCAAGGTCAAAGCCCAGGAGGTCCAGGTGTACATGCCCCTGGTGGCCGGGCTGCACGCGATCCTGTTCGAAGGCCGGACCCTGACCCAGGTGATCGAGCTGCTGATGCGCGGCGAGCCGAAAACCGATGTCGACTTTATCTCCACCAGTGGTTTCAACTAAGCAGGAGCAGGACATGAACGAATCTTCGAACCAGACCCAGCGCGAATCGATCATCTTGCGCGTACTGTGGATGCTGGTATTCCTGGTGGTCTGGCAACTGGCCGAACTGCTGCTCGGTGGCCTGGTGCTGGTGCAACTGATCTACCGGCTGATTTACGGTGCACCGAGCGCCAGCCTGATGAATTTCGGCGACAGCCTCAGCCAGTTCCTGGCCCAGATCGGCCGCTTCGGCAGCTTCCACAGCGACCAGAAGCCCTGGCCATTCGCCGACTGGCCAACCCCGCGCGCGCCGGAAGGCGAAGCCGCGCACAGCGTACCGCCTGCGCCGCATCCGGTACGCGACGAAGAGCCGAAGCTGTGAAGCTCTGGGTTCTGCGTCACGGCGAGGCCGAGCAGCGGGCCAACACCGATGCCGAGCGCCGGCTCACCGCCCATGGCCGCGAGCAGGTGCTGCGCAGCGCTGCTGTGTTGCTTGGCCAACCACCGCAGGTGATCCTCGCCAGCCCCTATGTACGTGCCCAGCAGACCGCTGCCCTGGTCCATGAAGCGCTCGGGTTTGCCAAACCGGTGCAGACCGTGTCCTGGCTGACCCCCGACAGTGACCCGCAAGCGGTCATCGCCGAGCTGGACAAACTGGGCGTGGAGGAGGTGCTGCTGGTCAGTCACCAACCGCTGGTGGGCAACCTGGTCGGCTTGCTGGAACATGGTAACTACCGGCACCCGGCGCCAATGAGCACCGCCAGCCTGGCGCAGCTCGAAGGCGAATGGCCGCTGGCCGGGCTGATGACCCTGAGTAACCTGCATCACCCATGAATCACCCGCTACAACAATGACAAGAAGGATTGATCCCATGAGCCTGTGGCACACCCAGCCTGATATCGATCACCTCAACGCGTTGCTGAAAAACACCATAGGCGAAGTGCTGGACATCCGCTTTGAGGCCTTCAGCGAGGACTCACTCAGCGCCAGCATTGTCGTCGATCACCGCACCCACCAGCCTTACGGCCTGCTGCACGGCGGCGCCTCGGTGGTGCTGGCCGAAACCGTCGGCTCGATGGCCAGCTACCTGTGCATCGACCCGCAGAAGTTCTACTGCGTGGGCCTGGAAATCAACGCCAACCACCTGCGCGGGATCCGCAGCGGGCGGGTGACGGCGACGGCCAAGCCGGTGCACATCGGCCGCAGCACCCACGTCTGGGATATTCGCTTGAGCAGCGACGAGGGCAAGGCCAGCTGCATTTCGCGTCTGACTATTGCCGTGATTCCCCTGGGTCAGGACGCACCGAGCCGCTGATCGACCTGACATTTTTACCAGTTGTCGTGCTCCGTGCAGCTTGTTAGCGTGCGTTGAAGTTGCGGGGCAGGGTGTCCCAGGGAATTCGACTATGAGCAGTAGACATCTGGATCTGGTGTACTCGGCCGATGTGCAGCCGACGCTCGACAAGGTGCGCAAGCACCAGGCGCTGGATTTTGCCGAGTACCGCATGCTGCAGGACAGCGCCGACGCCAAGCTCGACTACCTGCTGCGCAAGTTCGAAGGCCAGTACGAGCTGGAGCAGCTGCGCCAGGCCAGCATCCGTATGTCACACCTGCTGCAGACCAGTTGCCTGGCCTTGCGTCGGCTCGAGCTCGATGCCGAAGACAAACGCCGTGCCCGCGAAGCCCTGGAGCAGCAACTGGCCTATATGCAGGCCTGCCTGCGCCGCTCCATGGCCAGTTTCGGCGAGTATTGACCTGATTGCCGTCGCCGATGGCCTTTCCGGACATTGCCGCAGCGGGTGCGGTTGCCGACAATGAGCCATCACTTCCCTCTGGATTGGCGGCCATGTCGCAGCAGATCTTCTTCGCCCATGCCAATGGCTTCCCCTCGGCCACTTACGGCAAGCTCTTTGCTGCGCTGGCCCCCGACTATCAGGTGACCCACCTGGCCCAGCACGCCCACGATCCGCGTTTTCCGGTCAATGACAACTGGCAGAACCTGGTCGACGAACTGATCCATCACCTGGAGCAACAACCCGGCCCGGTCTGGGGCGTCGGTCATTCCTTGGGTGGCGTGTTGCACCTGCATGCGGCCATGCGCTGCCCGCAGTACTACCGTGGTGTGGTGATGCTCGATTCGCCGGTATTGACCCGGGTCGATCAGTGGCTGATCCAGGCAGCCAAGCGCATGGGTTTCATCGATCGCATCACCCCGGCCGGGCGCACGATGGGCCGCCGCGAAGCCTTTGCCGATCGTGACAGCGCGCGGGCCTACTTTGCTGGCAAGACGTTGTTCCGGCATTTCGACCCGGAATGCCTGGACGCCTACCTGGAGCATGGACTGCAGCCTGACGAAGACGGCTTGCGCCTGCGCTTTGATCCGGCCACGGAGATCAGCATCTACCGCAGCCTGCCGCACACCAGCCCAAGCCCGGCCAAACAGTTGCAGTTGCCCCTGGCCATGGTCCGTGGCAGTCATAGCCGAGTGGTCAAGCGTCATCACGCCCTGGCCGTGCGTGGCATGCCGAAAGGCGAATACCACAGTCTGCCCGGCGGCCATATGTTTCCGCTGGAGCACCCCACCGATACCGCGAGCCTGATCAAGGACCTGTTCGACCGCTGGCAGGACACCCCGGCATGAGTAGCGAAATGGAAGAAGTTCGCCTGAACCTGGGTCATATCGAGCTGGCCGCGCACTTGTTCGGGCCCGCCGATGGCCTGCCGGTAATCGCCTTGCACGGCTGGCTCGACAACGCCAACAGCTTTTCCCGCCTGGCGCCCCGGCTCAAGGGCCTGCGCATCCTGGCCCTGGACCTGGCGGGCCATGGCCATTCCGACCATCGCCCGGCTGGCGCCGGCTATGCCCTGGCCGATTACGCCCACGATGTGCTGCGCGTCGCCGAGCAGATGGGGTGGGCGCATTTTGCCCTGCTCGGGCATTCGCTTGGGGCGATCATTTCGGTGCTGCTGGCCGGTTCGCTGCCCGAACGGGTCACTCGCCTGGCCTTGATCGACGGGGTGATCCCGCCCACCAGCGGCCCTCAGGATGCCGCCGAACGCATGGGCATTGCCCTGCAGGCGCAACTGCGCCTGGACAGTAAACGCAAGGCGGTGCACCCGACCCTCGACCAGGCAATCGAGGCGCGCATGAAGGGCCTGGTGGCGGTCAGCCGCGAAGCCGCCGAGCTGCTCGCTCAGCGTGGGCTGATGCCGGTACCCGGTGGTTTCAGCTGGCGCAGTGACAGCCGCCTGACCCTGCCATCGCCCACCCGGCTCAACGAAGCCCAGGCCATGAGCTTTGTGCAGCGCATCGCCTGCCCGGCGAAACTGGTGGTGGCAGCCGAGGGCATGCTGGCGCGCCACGGCGCGTTGCTTGAGCAGCTACCCTTTGAGCGAGAACAACTGCCGGGCGGCCATCACCTGCACCTGAATGACGAGGCCGGCGCAACCCTTGTTGCAGACTGTTTCAATCGCTTCTTTGGCATTCCTTGACTTGTGGCGGGCAACTGTCGAGGCTTGGCGGGTTGAACAGGGAGACAACCATGAACGAGCAAGACAACGCCACATCCGTTGACCACCTTGACGCCCCGCGCTCGGTGGCGTGCCTATGAGGCTCAAACCTTTTATCCAGGCGGTGATGGCCGGGCTAGGCGTTCTCGCCAGCGCGCCGTTGCTGGCCGAGGGGTTGCCGGTGCCGCTGGACGCCAAAGTGGTCGATCAGCGCCCTCCAGTGTTGCAGGAGCGCATCTACCCGCTGGGCGGCCTGCGCAAGATCAGCAACCAGCTGCGGGTCGACGGCAAGATCGAGAGCCGTGGCCAGGTCAGCTCGACCACCTACGAGCTGCCTCGCGAGCGCAGCGCCAACGAAGCCTTCACCGCAGCCCGCGAAGCCTTGCAGAAGGATGGCGGTTATCCGTTGTTCTGGTGCCAGGCCCGCGATTGTGGCGAGAACAGCCTGTGGGCCAACGAGGTGTTCAAGAACCGCACGCTGTCGGGCGCCGACGAGCAACAGGCGTTCATCCTGCTGCGCCGCTCCGCCGAGCAGAGCAATACCCTGATCGCGCTGTACAGCGTCACCCGTGGCAACAAGCGCGCCTACCTGCATGTCGAAGAGTTTGTCGCCGAGGCGCCCCTGGGCGAGTTGCTGCCAACTGCAGCGACCTTGATGCGCGAACTGCTCGACACCGGCAAGCTCGACTACCCTGACTTGAACGGCGAGCCAGCGCAGGCTTGGGTCAACCTGATCGGGCGCAGCCTTAACAACAACACCACCTTGCGCGTGAGCCTGAGCGGGGCCAAGGCCGAAGCCTGGCGCGAGCAGTTGGTAAAGGCCGGAGTACTTTCGGCGCGACTGGAAGTGGGTAGCGCAGAGACCGATGGTTTCCACGTCGAACTGATTCGTTGATCGAGAAGCATGATGCCAAATAATGACCGCCTGCTGGTGCAGATCATCCTGCTGGCGCTGCTTGGCGCCGGCCTGTGGGTGATGGCGCCGTTTATTTCGGCGCTACTTTGGGGCGCCATCCTGGCCTATGCCAGCTGGCCGCTGATGCGCCTGTTGACCCGCCTGCTCGGCGGTCGCGAAACCCTGGCCGCAGGCTTGCTGACCACCTTGTGGATCTTGCTGGTGGCACTGCCGCTGGTGTGGCTGGGCTTCAACCTGGCCGACCATATTCGTGATGCCACCGCCTTCGTACGCGACGTGCAGGTCGACGGCCTGCCCGATGCACCGAGCTGGCTAGGTGGCGTGCCGTTGGTGGGCGAACGTCTGGTGGGCATGTGGGACACCATCGACCAGCAGGGCGCGGCCTTGCTGACCACCATCAAGCCGTACCTGGGCCAGGTCGGCAATTGGCTGCTGGCGCGCAGCGCGCAGATCGGCAGCGGCATTCTCGAGCTGACCCTGAGCCTGGTCTTCGTGTTCTTCTTCTACCGTGACGGGCCACGGCTGGCGGCTTTCGTGCTGCGCCTGCTGGACCGGCTGATCGGCGAGCGTGCCGAGTACTACCTGGACCTGGTGGCCGGTACCGTGCAACGGGTGGTCAACGGCGTGATCGGCACGGCAGCGGCGCAAGCCGTACTGGCGCTGATCGGCTTTTTGATCGCCGGTGTACCGGGGGCGCTGGTGCTGGGGATCGTCACCTTCATGCTCAGCCTGATCCCCATGGGCCCGCCACTGGCCTGGGTCCCGGCCACCGCCTGGCTGGCCTGGCAGGGCGAATACGGCATGGCGGTGTTCCTCGGCCTCTGGGGTACCTTCATCATCAGCGGCGTCGACAACGTGCTCAAACCCTACCTGATCAGCCGTGGCGGCAACCTGCCGCTGGTGATTGTCCTGCTTGGGGTATTTGGCGGCCTGCTGGCCTTCGGCTTTATCGGCCTGTTCATCGGCCCGACCTTGCTGGCGGTGGCCTACAGCCTGTTGCTGGACTGGTCGCGCAGCGGGCCGGTGGCGCCGCCGCGTACCTGATTGCGGGGTTAGAGCTGGGGGGCGGTGTTCTTCACCACCGCCAGCTCCGGGTGGGCGACCAGCTTGTCGATATGCAGCTCGTCGTTGTTCATCCAGGTCTCGGTCAGCACCCGATAGTGCTCCATGTCACGGCAACGCATGCGCAGGCTGTAGTCGAAGTGACCACTGATCAGCTGGCAGTCGAACACCTGCGGGCAGGCGCGCACGCAGGCTTCAAACGCCTTTTGCGCCGCGCGCCCGCTCTGGTTGGAGAGGGCCACCAGCACCAGCAGCGACAAACCGGGCGAAACCATCTGCACATCGATGATCGCGCCATAGCCGCGAATCACCCCGCGCCGTTCCAGCTTGCGCACCCGCTCCAGGCACGGGCGTGGGGTGAGGTGCACCAGCGATGAGAGCTTTTCATAGGTGATGCGCCCGTTATGGCGCAGCACGTCGATGATCGCTTCGTCGATCCGGTCCAGGGGCGGCGTGGTCTGTGGGCTGTTGACCTTGGTATCCATGCAGGTTCGGCTTCACTTCAAACGGTTGGAAAGAAATTGCTGCAGGCGCTCGCTCTGCGGCTGGTCAAGTATCTCGGCGCTTCCCTGTTCCTCGACCCGGCCCTGATGCAGAAACAGCACCTGGCTCGACACCTGACGGGCAAAGCCCATCTCGTGGGTGACCATGAGCATGGTACGGCCTTCCTCGGCCAGCGTCTGTATGACTTTCAGCACTTCACCGACCAGCTCCGGGTCCAGGGCCGAGGTCGGTTCATCGAAGAGAATGATTTCCGGCTCCATGGCCAGGGCCCGGGCTATCGCCACCCGCTGTTGCTGGCCACCGGAGAGGAACGCCGGGTACTGGTCGGCGGCCCGCGGCGGCAGGCCGACCTTGTCCAGGTACTTGCGCGCCCGGGCTTCGGCTTCCTGGCTGCTGACCCCGAGCACCCGCCGCGGCGCCATGCAGATGTTCTCCAGCACGGTCATGTGGCTCCACAGGTTGAAGTGCTGGAACACCATGGCCAGGCGCGTGCGCAGGTTCTGCAGTTGCGCCGGATGCGGTGCGCGCGTGCCGGCGCGGCCCTGGCGCATTTCGATCGTCTGTTCATCGAGGGTGATGACCCCGGCATCGGGTTGCTCGAGGAAGTTGATGCAGCGCAGCATGGTGCTCTTGCCCGAGCCGCTGGCGCCGATCAGGCTGATCACGTCGCCTTTGCGCGCCTGCAGCGAGACGCCCTTGAGCACTTCATGTTCACCATAGCGTTTGTGCAGGTCGGCAACGCTCAGCTTGACCGTGGCATCGGCGGCAACGCTGGCGATGCGCGGGCTTGGGCGGCTGCGGGGAGTGGGCTCGGCGGTCGCCAGGGCGTGTGCGGTAGTGGTCATGAATTAGCCTCGGGCAGGAACAAGAAAACCCATCCAGCGCCGCTCGGCCAGGCGAAACAGCCCGACCAGCGCGAAGGACAGCAACATGTACAGAAGGGCCGCCGTTCCGAAGGCCTGAAAGGTCAGGAAGGTGGCGGCGTTGGCATCGCGGGCGACCTTGAGGATGTCGGCGATGGTGGCGGTGAAGGCCAGCGACGTGGCGTGCAGCATCAGGATCAGTTCGTTGCTGTAGGCCGGCAGCGAACGGCGCAGGGCTGCGGGCAAGACCACGAACAGGTTCAGCTTCCAGCCGTGCAGGCCATAGGCCTGGGCCGCTTCGATCTCGCCATGGGGAATGTTGCGAATTGCCCCGGCGAAGATCTCCACGGTGTAGGCACAGGTATTGAGCACGAAGGCCAGCAGGGTGCAGTTCAGCGCATTGCGAAAGAACTGGTCGAGCAGGGCGTGATCGCGTACCACCTCCAGCCCGTACAGGCCGGTGTAGCAGATCAGCAACTGGATGTAGAGCGGCGTGCCGCGAAACACGAAGGTGTAGAACTCCACCGGCCAGCGCAGCCACAGGTTGCGCGACACCCGCGCCAGGGCCAGCGGCAGCGACAGGAAAAAGCCCAGGACCATGGTGATGACGAACAGCCACAGGGTCATGGCCAGCCCGGAAAGCCCGGCGCCATCGCTGTAGAGGTAGGCCTGGCCGTACTGTTCAAAGAGTTCGATCATCGTGCCAGCCCCTTGATGCCGGTGTTGTAACGCCGCTCCAGGTGCTTGAACAGGCGGTTGGAGAGGGTGGTGATCAGCAGGTACACAAGCCCGGCGATGATCAGGAAGTACAGGGTGTTGTTGGTGGTCTTGCCGGCGTTCTGCGCGGCCTTGACCAGGTCGGCGAGGCCGATGATCGACACCAGCGCGGTGGACTTGAGCAGCACCAGCCAGTTGTTGCCCAGGCCCGGCAGGGCGAAACGCATCAGTTGCGGGAACAGCACCAGGCGAAAGCGTTGCGCCTTGCTCAGCCCATAGGCTGTGGCTGCCTCCAGCTGCCCGGCCGGGACGCTGAGGATCGCGCCGCGAAAGTTCTCGGTGAAGTAGGCGCCGTAGATGAAGCCCAGGGTGATGACCCCGGCAGTAAACGGGTCGATTTCGAAGTAGTCCCAGCCGAGCATTTCGGTCAGGTCGTTGAGCCACAGTTGCAGGGTGTAGAAGATCAGCAGGATCAGCACCAGGTCCGGCACGCTGCGAATCAGCGTGGTGTACAGGGTTGCCGGCACGCGCAGCAGTTTCAGCCGCGAGAGCTTGGCGCTGGCGCCGAACAGGCCCAGGGCCAGGCTCAGGCCAAGCGACAGCAGCGCCAGTTTCAGGGTCATCCAGGTCCCTTGCAGCAACAGCGGGCCGAAGCCCTGCAAGCTCAGGGCCTGCCAGCCATGGGAGTGAAGGAAGTCGTTCACGGGAAAAATCTCGGTAGGACGCAGGGCAAATGCGGCCGTGATCAGCTCAGGGCGAACCGATCACGACGACACGGCTTACTCGTTGTAGATATCCAGGTCGCCGACGTACTTCTTCTGGATGGCGGCGAAGGTGCCATCGGCATGCACCGCAGCAATGCCTTTGTCGAGCAGGGCCTTGAGCTCGCTGTCGTTCTTGCGCAGGCCCATGGCGATGTCCAGGGGCAGGGTAGGGTCCTTGATCGCCGGGCCGCTCTTGAAGTCGGCGCCTTCGGGCTTGGTGAGGAAGTTCAGCTGGGCTTCGAGCTTGTCGGTCAGGGTGGCGTCGAGGCGGCCGTTGATCAGGTCGGCGTAGTTCTGGTCCTGGGCCTGGTAGGCCTTGATCTGGGCCCCCAGCGGCGCCAGCTTGGCACGGGCATACGCTTCCTGCAGCGAGCCCTGCAATACGCCGACCTGCTTGCCCTTGAGCGATTCGGGGGTGTCGCCGAAGTCGGCGTTGTTGCGCACGATCACCGAAGTCGGGCTGAGGAACAGCCGGGCGCTGAAGTCGATCTGTTTCTGCCGCGCCGGGGTCACCGCCATCGACGACATGATTGCGTCGAACTTGCGTGCCCGCAGGGCCGGGATCATGCCGTCGAATTCGTTGTGCACCCAGGTGCATTTGACTTGCAGCTTGGCGCAGATGGCGTTGCCCAGCTCGATGTCGAAGCCTTGCAGGCTGCCATCGGCGGCAACGGATTCAAAAGGGGGGTATTCGGGGTAGACGCCGAAACGGATCTCGGTCCATTCCTTGGCCTGCACCGCACTTGCGCACAGTGGCAGGAGCAGCACGCTGAGGAGCTTTCGCAGCGAAGTCATATGAGTATCCCTGAGTTTTATAGTTGATGTAGGGCAGTGGTGCGCTTCTGGTCTTTTAGTGACTCTCTGGTCGGGCTCAGAATGCGCGATGACGACGTTTTTTTTGTGTCGTTTGCGCCGGCGTCGGCTGCCGGATTTTGCTGTTAACGCGTGTATGGCAGCCGAATCGGCTGAGGCACCTCCTGTTTAAGCTTCCCTTGCAGCAGTTTCCGATCTGCCGCGCGGTGGCACGGCAGAATCGGTCGGGTTCAGGCGCGTTTTTTCTGCAGGTTTTCAACCGGTGCACGCAGCAGCGCGAACAGGTCTTTCGGGTCCTTGAGTTCCGGCACCAGGGCGATCTCGCTGCCGATGTCCAGGGCCTTGGCCACGTCCAGCACATAACGCAGCGCCGAGTAATCTTCGAGGGCGAAGCCGACCGAGTCGAACAGCGTCACTTGCGCGGCGTTTTCGCGACCGGCCACCTGGCCGTTGATCACTTGCCAGAATTCGGTGGTCGGCGAGTCGGCGGGCATTTGCTGGATTTCGCCTTCGATGCGGCTTTGCGGTTCGTACTCGACGATCACCCGCGCGCGCTCGACGATCTCGCGGTGCAGTTCGGTCTTGCCCGGGCAGTCACCGCCGACGGCATTGAGGTGCATGCCCGGCTCGATCATCTCCGGCGTGAGGATGGTGGCGTAGGCCTTGTCGGCGGTCACCGTGGTGACGATGTCGGCGCCGCGCACCGCTTCGGCGACGGAACCGGCGACGGTTACCTTGATTGCAGGGAAGGCGCTGAGGTTGGCGACCAGTTTGGCGCTGGCGGCCGGGTCCAGGTCATACAGGCGAATGTCTTCGATGCCCAGCAGGGCGTGGAAGGCCAGGGCCTGGAACTCGCTTTGCGAGCCGTTGCCGATCAGCGCCATGCTGCGGCTGTCCTTGCGCGCCAGGTAGCGGGCGGCCAGGGCCGAAGTGGCGGCGGTACGGATAGCGGTGGTCAGGGTCATTTCGCTGAGCAGCACCGGCGCGCCGGTATCGACGTCGCCCAGGGCGCCGAAGGCCATTACCGTGAGCATGCCGCGATGGGTATTTTTCGGGTGGCCGTTGACGTACTTGAAGGCGTACAGGTTGGCGTCGGACACCGGCATCAGCTCGATCACGCCATCGGGCGAGTGGTTGGCCAGGCGTGCGCATTTTTCGAAGTCCTGCCAGCGCAGGTAGTCCTCACGGATGTACTCGGCCATTTCGCTGATGCAGGTGCTCAGGCCTTTGCGTGCCACCAGGCGGCTGAGGTCGGTAACGTCGATATAGCGGGTCATGATGAACTCCTTTGTTGTAATCAGTGACGGACGGGCAGGTGCACTTCGGCGAGCATGCAGCGCGCGCTGCCGCCGCCAATGCGCTCGATATGGTCGATGTTCACCACCACCGGGTGGCTGTGCTGTTCGACCTGCCGGCGCTGTTCGGGGCTGAGCGAGCGCCAGGCGCTGCGCGACATCACCAGCAGCGGCTGGCCTTGCTTGTCGTGGACTTCAAGCATGTTGCCGGCGAAACCTTCGAGCTGGTCGAAATCCAGGGTCAAAATGTCCTTGCCGGTGTCGCGCAGAGAATGCTCCAGGGCGCGGCGCTCGGCGGCCTCGGGCAGGGCCTGCAGGCAGACCACCGAGAGCCCGCGGCCAACGCTCATCATCACATTGCAGTGATAGATCGGCGCCTGGTGGCGGTCGATGGCGTGGAACAGGCACAGGCGATAGTCGAGCTGTTCGGCGAAAAGGCGCAGGGCCTGGGTGTGGGTGCGCCCGGAATGGCAGGCATAGCTGATCCGGTGCTCGCGATCCAGGACCATGCTGCCGGTCCCTTCCAGATACATACTCTGCTGTTCCAGGGGGCTCAGATCGATGGTCTGACGGACGGCAAAACGCTCTTCGAGCACCTTGAGCACGCCCTTGCTGCGCTCCAGGCGGCGGTTCTGGCCTTCCATCGGATAGAGCACCAGGCTGCCGTCGGCGTGGCTGCTCCACCAGTTGTTGGGGAAAATCGAGTCTGGGGTGTGCGGCGCCGGGGTGTCCTGCACCACCAGCACTTCGACGCCGTGCTGGCGCAGGGTGTCGACATAACCATCGAACTCTTCCAGCGCTTTCTGCTGTGCCTGCTCCGGCTCGAGCAGGGCTTGCTGGAAACGGTTGTTGAGGGCGGTATCCGGGTTGAAGGCGAACCGCGCCGGGCGGATCATCAAGACTGTATTTGTTGTTTGCATCGAGGCACGCATCCGGGGTTGGCTGTGTGCTTATTGTCGACGTGATCAATGATAAATCCCGGCTGAAGCGCGTTGGGCGCTCAGCCGGTAAAGCTGAAATAGTGGGTTTGACAGCGGAATCTGCTGTGATGACTCAAGGTGGGTCTTGCTTGAAGGCGCGCAGCTGCCGCGCCAGGCTCAGCGCGGTGCTGGCGCTGTGTTCGCCGGCAAGGATGTGGGTGAAGGGCAGGTCGATCAGGCGATTGTTGCGCACGGCTTGCAAGTGCGAGAGCGCCGGGTGCTTGCGCAGGTAAGCGCGCTTGCCGGCGGCGGGCGACCACACTGCATCGGCAAGGATGATGACGTCGGGGTCGGCGCGCAGCAGGCTTTCGGCATCGACCGTGACCCGGTTCAGCTCAACCTCGGCGTAAAGGTTGCGGCCGCCCGCCGCGTCGATCAGTTGGGTGATGAAGCCGCGCTTGCCTTCGCTGTGCAGGCCGTTGACCTCGCTGTCGAGGTAGAACACCGACAGCGGCTGCCCGTGCCCGGCGATGGCTTTAGCAGCGGCCAGATCCTGGCGCTGGCGGGTGATCAGGTGGCTGGCCTGGGCGTCGCGCTGCAACAGGCGGCCGAGGACACGCAGGTCTTGTTCAACGGCGGCAAAGCCGTTTTCGGTCGCTGGCGCGCAGGCGTTCTCCAGCAGGTAAGTGCCGATGCCGTTGGCCTTCAAGGTCGTGCGCAGGGCTACGCCGTCGCTGTCGCGAAAGGCACTGGCAAAACCGCCGACCAGCAGGTCGTAACCCTGGGCATAGACGACCTCGGTTGCCGGGTAGCGGCGTGACAGCAGGGGGACGCCGCGATAGCGTCCGCTGGCCAGGGCTTGCGGGTCGTCATCGATATAGCTGACCGCGGCCAGGGTTGGGCCGGCTTCAAGGGCCAGCAGCAGGTCGGCGGCGTGCTGGTTGAGGGCCAGGATGCGTTGTGGACGGTCATGTGGCAGTTGCCAGGTCTGCCCGCAGTTTTGATAGTCCAGGGCCAGGGCGCTGCTGCTCAGCACGGCCAGCAAGCTGGCGCCGAACCACCTCATGACACCTGGCCATTGAGCAGCAGATCGGGCACCGGCTGGCCCTCGATCAGGTGTTCGCGCACCAGCCGTTGCGCGTCTTCGGCGTTGGCTACCCGGTACCAGCAACGGTCCGGATACACCGTCAGCACTGGGCCGAGGTTACAGGGGAACTGGCAATGGCTGCGGGTCAGCAGCACGCCGTCAGTGGTTTCGATACGGTTGGCCACCAGCAGCTCGCGGCGCAGGACTTTCCACAGCGGCAGGGCACCGCGTTGCACGCAGCGAGGGCCGGTGCAGAGCATCACGTGGCGGGTATGCTCGGGGATCTGCGACCACTCGGGCTTGCTCTGGATTTCATCTTCGGCGACGCGGCCGCGGCGACGCTTGGGGGTTGTTGCTGTCATGGACTTCTCGAAAAACATTCGCGAAGCGCACAGGAGGGCCCCAGCCAACACGCGCCAGGCAGCCGGCTCGTGCCCGCCCTCCGCAGGTTTGCCTAAATGACTGCGTGCAGTCGTGGGGCTTCAGGCCGGTCTCCGGGCTTGCGAGGCTTGAAGCCATTCGCCTTCCCATGCCTGTGGGCACAGTGGCGGGTTGAATGCTTCACTCGCTTACCGTTGCGGGGGCAGCGCCGGACTGGTCGATAACGACGCACCGGCTTCCCGTTTCACCTGACGCACGGCGGCGGCAGGCACCTGAAACTGGCAGGCATCTGACCATCAGCCCAGGCGTTCGTCAACTGTACCGGCCTGGCCCTGGGCGTGCAGGCGCTTGTACAGGGTGGTGCGGCTGATGCCCAGGGCCCGGGCCAGGGCCGAGATATTGCCGTTGAGGCCTTGCAGGCGCTGGCCGAGGTCGTCGGCGCTAGCTGGTGGCGGCAACACGGGGGGCTGCGGCCTGGAGGCGGGCAGATCGGCAAAGAAACTGTCCGGCAGGTGCTCCACAGCAATCGGCCGCCCGCCCGCCAGCGCCAGTGCGACCTGGAGCACGCTGGCCAGCTGGCGCAGGTTGCCCGGCCAGGGGTGCTGGAGCAGCAGTTCCAGCACCTTGCCGGGCAGTTGCGTCGGCGCCCCGGGCTCGCGGTGCTGCTGGTGGAGCTGTTCGATCAGGGCCAGGCGGTCGCTGCGTTCGCGCAATGGCGGCAGCATCAGGCTGAGACCGGCGATGCGGTAGTACAGGTCCTGGCGAAAGTGGCCCAGACGTACTTGGTCGGCGAGGTTCTGGTTGGTCGCCGAGACCACGCGGATATCCACCGGGATCGGTTCACCACTGCCCAATGGCTGGATGTTGCGGGTCTGCAGAAAACGCAGCAGGCGTGCCTGGGTCGGCAGCGGCATGTCACCGATTTCATCGAGAAACAGGATGCCCCGGTCGGCCTTGCGGATCAGGCCGATGTTGCCCTTGTGATGGGCGCCGGTGAATGCGCCTTTCTCGTAGCCGAACAGCTCCGACTCGACCAGCTCGGCCGGAATCGCTGCGCAGTTCACCGCAATCAACGGCTGGCCGGCGCGGCTGCTGGCGCGGTGCAGGGCATTGACGAAGACTTCCTTGCCGGCTCCGGTTTCGCCCTCGATCAATAGTGGAATGTCCTTTTCCAGCAACAACCCGGCCTGGTGCAGGGCCTTGTCGATACGCGGGTCGCAGGTGGTTTGCGCATGGCTGACCGGTGTGGCCCGCGGGGCTTGGGTGGGGGCATGCAACAGGCAATGAAAACGGTTGCGCCCGGTCACCTGCACGGCGAACGGTTGCTCTGCGCTGTGGCCGAGCAGTTGCACCAGGGGCGTCCTGAACAACTGCTCCAGGTTCAGTTGCAACGGATTCTGGCCGAGCAAACTGTCGGCCCGGCGATTGGCCGCCAGCACCCGGCCCTGGTCATCGAACACCAGCAGCCCGGCCCATTGGCTGTCGAGGTTGTTGGCGCCGGTATTGAAGCTCAGTTGCCGGTAATCCCCGGCAAAGCGCGCCAGGATCAGGCGGTTCTCCAGGCTCTGGCTCATCATCCGCACCAGGCCCTGGGTTTGCGCCGCCGGCAGGTAGCTGTCGCTGGACACATCGAGTACGCCGATCAACTGGCGCTCGGCGTCGAACAAGGGGGCGGCGGCGCTGGCCATGAAGCGGTTGAGCTTGAGGAAGTGCTCATCCTGGCTGACATGCACCGCCTCGCCGGTAGCCAGGGCGGTGCCGATGGCATTGGTGCCCACCCCTTGTTCCCGCCAGCAGGCGCCGGCGACAAAGCCGTGGCGCTGGCGCGGGTCGATAAAGCGGCGGGTGCCCCAGGCATCGAGCAACTGGCCCTGATGGTCGCTGAGCATGATCAGGTAACTGGAGTTGCCGAGCAGGTGCGCGTATTGCGGCAGCACCTCGTCGCGGGTGGTGCCCAGCAGTGAATGCTCGCGTTCGAGCAGTTCGCTGACCTGGGCGGCGGATGCTTCGCCGAACTGCGGTTGTGACTGGTGATCCAGGCCGTAGGCGCGGCAGCGCTGCCAGGAGGCCTGGATCAGTTGCGCATGGGCGCTGGTGGATGCGGCCATGGGCCCGTCCTCTGCCGGCGGCAGTGTTGTTGTTTTTGTCTGATCCAGTGTTGTTCAGTCCTGTTCATTGTCAATGCCGCGGCTGTTCAACTGTGCAGCGAAGGCTGTTCATTTCTGTTCAGGTGTGAACCCCGGCCATTGGTAAATTCGTTGAAATGCTTTTGCCGGCAAAGGCTTGGCAACTGCTGGCACGAATCTGGCTCTGCCTTGTGCGCCTGCTCGATAACAACAAGAAGGCCGCGCCATGTCGCTCACGCTCGAACATGTCAGCCGTACCGTGGATAACCAGGTGTGCATCGACGATGCCTGCCTGAGCTTCGAGCCCGGCTCGTTCAATGTGCTGCTCGGCCGCACCCTGGCCGGCAAGACCAGCCTCATGCGCCTGATGGCCGGGCTTGATCGGCCGGACCGTGGCCGGGTGCTGATGAATGGCGAAGATGTCACCGGCCGCCCGGTGCGCCAGCGCAATGTGTCGATGGTCTATCAGCAGTTCATCAACTACCCGACCCTGAGCGTGTTCGAGAACATTGCCTCACCCTTGCGCCAGGCGCGCATGGCCGAAGCGCTGATCCGCGAGAAAGTCCAGCAGACCGCGCAGATGCTGCGTATCGAGCCGTTTCTGCAACGCTTGCCGCTGGAGCTGTCGGGCGGTCAGCAGCAACGCACGGCCATGGCTCGGGCACTGGTCAAGGACGCCGAACTGATCCTGTTCGATGAGCCGCTGGTGAACCTCGACTACAAGCTGCGTGAAGAGTTACGCCAGGAGATGCGCGAGCTGTTCGCCGCCCGCCATTGCATTGCCGTGTACGCCACCACCGAACCCAACGAAGCCCTGGCCCTGGGTGGCACCACCACCATCCTCCATGAAGGGCGCATCGTGCAGAGCGGGCCCACTGCCCAGGTCTATCACCAGCCGCGCACGGTGCTGGCCGCCGAGCTGTTTTCCGAGCCGCCGATCAATCTGATGCCCGGGCGTATCAGCGGCAATGAGGTGAGTTTTGCCGGTGCCGTGCATTTCGCCATGAACGCCGATCTGCGCCGCATTGGCGATGGGGATTACCGCTTTGGCGTGCGCCCGAGCCATATCAGCCTGGTGCCGTCCAACGACGATGACCTGGAGCTGGCAGTGCTGGTGGAACTGGCGGAAATCAGCGGCTCGGAAACCTTCCTGCATGTGCGCAACGAGCACTTTCGCCTGGTCCTGCACCTGCCTGGCGTGCACGAGTACCACGTCGATGCGCCGATCCGGGTGTTCATCCCCACCCACAAGCTGTTTGTCTTCGACACCGCCGGGCAGCTGGTGCAGGCGCCGGGCCTGCGTGAAGCGAGGGTCGCCTGATGGCCGAGATTCGCCTGCAACAGCTGGCGCACAGCTACAGCCGTGACCCGCAGGGCGCTGACGACTATGCCTTGCGCGAGCTCGAACATGTCTGGGAGCAGGGCGGTGCCTATGCCTTGCTCGGGCCTTCGGGGTGCGGCAAATCCACGTTGCTCAATATCATTTCCGGGCTGCTCAGCCCGTCCCAGGGCCAGGTATTGTTTGATGGCAAGGTGGTCAACGCGCTGTCGCCGCAGGCCCGCAACATCGCCCAGGTGTTCCAGTTCCCGGTGGTCTACGACACCATGACAGTGTTCGACAACCTGGCCTTTCCGCTGCGCAACCAGGGCCTGGATGAAGTGCGCATCGGCAAGAAGGTGGCAGAGATCGCCGAGGTGCTCGACCTGGGTAACCTGTTGAAGAAGAAAGCCCGCAACCTCAGCGCCGATGAGAAGCAGAAGGTCTCCATGGGCCGCGGCCTGGTGCGCGACGACGTCTCGGCGATCCTCTTCGACGAGCCGCTGACGGTGATCGACCCGCACCTTAAATGGAAGCTGCGGCGCAAGCTCAAGCAGATCCATGAGCAGTTCAACATCACCATGATCTACGTCACCCACGATCAGCTCGAAGCCTCGACCTTCGCTGACAAGATCGCGGTGATGTATGGCGGGCAGATCGTCCAGTTCGGCACCCCCCGCGAGTTGTTCGAACGGCCGCGCCACACCTTTGTCGGTTACTTCATCGGCAGCCCGGGGATGAACCTGATCCCGGTGCAGGTGCAGCCCGGCGGGGTCGGCTTTGCCGGCATCCACCTGCCATTGCCTGGGGATCTGCAGGAGCGCCTGGCGGCGAGCAACACCACGCACCTGCAGGTGGGCATCCGCCCGGAATTCGTCCAGGTCTGGGACGCGCCGTTCGACGAAGGCTTCAGCGCCCGGGTGGTGGATGTCGAAGACCTGGGGACCTACAAGATTCTCAGCCTCGACCTGCAAGGCGTGCCGCTCAAAGTGCGCCTGGGCGAGGACCGCACCTTGCCGGTGGGCCAGGCCTGGATCAGTTTTCCGGCGCAGTGGCTGATGCTCTATGCCGATGACGTGCTGCTGGAGGCCCGGCCATGAACAAGGTGCCCAACAACAAGGCCTGGTGGCTGGTGCTGCCGGTGTTTTTGCTGGTGGCCTTCAGCGCCGTGGTACCGATGATGACCGTGGTCAACTACTCGGTGCAGGACATTTTCGACCAGTCCAGCCGCTACTTCGTTGGCGCCGACTGGTACCGCCAGGTGCTGCAGGACCCGCGCCTGCACGACTCCCTGCTGCGCCAGTTCATCTACTCGGCCTGCGTGCTGCTGATCGAAATCCCCCTGGGGATCGCCGTCGCCCTGACCATGCCGACCAAGGGCCGCTGGTCGTCCCTGTGCCTGATCGTCATGGCCATTCCGCTGCTGATCCCGTGGAACGTGGTCGGCACCATCTGGCAGATTTTCGGCCGTGCCGATATTGGCCTGCTGGGTGCTTCACTCAAACAGTTGGGCATCAACTACAACTATGCCGCCAACACCATGGACGCCTGGGTCACGGTGCTGGTGATGGACGTCTGGCACTGGACCTCGCTGGTGGCGCTGCTGTGTTACTCCGGCCTGCGCGCAATTCCCGACGTGTATTACCAGGCGGCGCGCATCGACCGCGCTTCGGCCTGGGCGGTGTTCCGGCATATCCAGTTGCCGAAGATGAAGAACGTGCTGTTGATCGCGGTGATGCTGCGCTTCATGGACAGCTTCATGATCTACACCGAGCCGTTCGTGCTCACCGGTGGCGGGCCGGGCAATGCCACTACTTTCCTCAGCCAGACCCTGACGCAGATGGCGGTCGGGCAGTTCGACCTGGGACCTGCGGCGGCGTTCTCGCTGGTGTACTTTCTGATCATTCTGCTGGTGTCATGGCTGTTCTATACCGCCATGACCCATGCCGACAAACAGTAGGGGCCGCCCATGAACCTGCGCAAGACGCTGCCGCTGCTGCTGTACATCCTGTTCCTGCTGGTGCCGATCTACTGGCTGCTGAACATGTCGTTCAAGAGCAACACCGAGATCCTCGGCGGCCTGACCCTGTGGCCGCAGAACTTCACCTTCGACAACTACCGGGTGATCTTCACCGACCCCAGTTGGTACAGCGGCTACATCAACTCGCTGTACTACGTGTGCCTGAACACGGTGATCTCCCTGAGCGTGGCCTTGCCGGCAGCCTATGCCTTCTCGCGCTACCGCTTTCTTGGCGACAAGCACCTGTTCTTCTGGCTGCTTACCAACCGCATGGCGCCACCGGCAGTGTTTCTCCTGCCGTTCTTCCAGCTGTATTCGTCCATCGGCCTGTTCGATACGCACATTGCCGTGGCCCTGGCCCACTGCCTGTTCAACGTTCCGCTGGCGGTGTGGATTCTCGAAGGCTTCATGTCCGGAGTACCGAAGGAAATTGACGAAACCGCCTACATCGACGGCTACAGCTTCCCGCGGTTCTTCGTGAAGATCTTCGTGCCGCTGATTGGCTCCGGCATCGGCGTCACGGCGTTTTTCTGCTTCATGTTTTCCTGGGTCGAACTGCTGCTGGCACGCACCCTGACCTCGGTGAACGCCAAGCCGATTGCCGCGGTGATGACCCGAACGGTGTCGGCCTCGGGAATCGACTGGGGCGTGCTGGCCGCTGCCGGGGTACTGACCATTCTGCCGGGCATGCTGGTGATCTGGTTTGTCCGTAACCATGTCGCCAAGGGCTTTGCCCTGGGCCGGGTCTGAGGAGCGCGCTATGGACTGGATGGCCTGGACTTTGCCAACAACGATCTTCTTCGCCTCGATCGGCCTGTTGCTGCTGGGCATGACGCTGTATGAGCTGCGCCGGCCGTGCGTCGAGCGTCGTGGTTTTCTGCCGATCGCCACCAGCCGTGGCGACCGGTTGTTCATTGGTTTGCTGGTCAGCGCTTACCTGCACCTGCTGGTAATCGGGCTCAGCGACTGGAACCTGTGGGTAGCCTCGCTGCTGTCCCTGGCCTGGCTGTTGGTGGTGATGCGCTGGGGTTAGCCGAGGGCAATCGGCAGGGCTCCGGGAAAATACTCAATCGGGAGATCACAATGTTCGACAACAACAAGAACCGGCGACATTTGACCCTGGCAGCCCTGCTGGTGCTTGGCAGCTTTCACGCCAGTGCCTGGGCCGATGCCTATGAAGATGCCGCCAAGAAGTGGATCGGCAGCGAGTTCAAGCCTTCGACCCTGACTCCCGAGCAGCAGCTTGAAGAGTTGAAGTGGTTCATCAAGGCGTCCGAGCCGTTTCGCGGGATGAAGATCAACGTGGTGTCGGAAACCATCGCCACCCATGAGTACGAGGCCAAGGTGCTGGCCAAGGCATTCAGCGAGATCACCGGGATCAAGCTGACCCACGACTTGCTGCAGGAAGGCGACGTGGTGGAAAAACTGCAGACGCAGATGCAGTCGGACAAGAATATCTACGACGGTTGGGTCAATGATTCCGACCTGATCGGTACGCACCTTCGCTATGGTAAGACCGAATCCATCACCGACCTGATGGCCAACGAAGGCAAGGACTACACCTCGCCGACCCTGGACCTTAAGGACTTTATCGGCATCTCCTTCACCACCGCGCCGGACGGCAAGATCTATCAACTGCCTGACCAGCAGTTCGCCAACCTCTACTGGTTCCGCGCCGACTGGTTCGACCGCCCCGACCTCAAGGCCAAGTTCAAGGAAAAGTACGGCTACGAGCTGGGCGTGCCGGTGAACTGGTCGGCCTATGAAGACATCGCCAAGTTCTTCAGCGAGGACGTCAAGGAAATCGACGGCAAACGCGTTTACGGGCACATGGACTACGGCAAGAAAGACCCTTCGCTGGGCTGGCGCTTCACCGATGCCTGGTTCTCCATGGCCGGTGGTGGAGACAAGGGCCTGCCCAACGGCTTGCCGGTGGATGAATGGGGCATTCGCGTCGAAGACTGCCATCCGGTCGGCTCCAGCGTTACCCGTGGCGGCGACACCAATGGCCCGGCTGCGGTCTACGCCACGCAAAAATATGTCGACTGGATGCGCGCCTATGCGCCGCCAGAGGCCCAGGGCATGACTTTCTCCGAATCCGGGCCGGTGCCGTCCCAGGGCAACATCGCCCAGCAGATTTTCTGGTACACCGCCTTTACCGCCGACATGACCAAGCCAGGCCTGCCGGTGATGAACGCCGACGGCACGCCGAAGTGGCGCATGGCACCGTCGCCCAAGGGGCCGTACTGGGAGGAGGGCATGAAGCTTGGCTATCAGGATGCTGGCTCCTGGACCTTCCTCAAGTCGACGCCAGAGAAGCAGCGCCTGGCCGCCTGGCTATACGCCCAGTTCGTCACCTCCAAGACCGTCTCGCTGAAAAAGACCATTGTCGGGCTGACGCCGATCCGCGAGTCGGACATCAACTCCCAGGCCATGACCGATCTTGCGCCCAAGCTCGGTGGGCTGGTGGAGTTCTACCGCAGCCCGGCGCGGGTGCAATGGACTCCGACCGGCACCAACGTGCCGGACTACCCGCGGCTGGCGCAGCTGTGGTGGAGCCATATCGCCGAGGCGGCGAGTGGCGAGAAGACCCCGCAGGAGGCGCTGGATGGCCTGGCCAAGGATCAGGACCGCATCCTCGAGCGTCTGGAGCGCTCCAAGGCTCAGGCGACTTGCGCACCCAAGCTGAACAAGGAGCGTGATGCCCAGTACTGGTTCGACCAGCCGGGGGCACCGAAGCCGAAACTGGCCAACGAGAAACCCAAGGGCGAAACCGTGAGCTACAGCGAACTGCTCAAATCCTGGGAGGCTGCACGCAAGTAGCCACGCAGGTTGGGTGTAGGAGCGGGCTTGAGCCGCGATGAGGCCCTGACGCCAGGCACAAAAAAACGGCACCTTCACCGGTGCCGTTTCTTATTCCGCCATCAGCACTTACTTATGCAGTGCTTCGGCCGCATACAACGTGTTCTCCAGCAGGCACGCGCGGGTCATCGGCCCGACGCCACCCGGCACCGGAGTGATCCAGCCAGCGCGGGGCAGGGCAGTCTCGTAGACCACATCGCCAACCAGCTTGCCATCTTCCTGACGGTTGATGCCGACGTCGATGACGATCGCGCCTTCCTTGATCCACTCGCCCTTGACCAGGCCCGGCTTGCCGGCGGCGACTACCACCAGGTCGGCACGGCCAACGTGGCCGGCCAGGTCCTTGGTGAAGCGGTGGGTGACGGTCACAGTGCAACCGGCCAGCAGCAGTTCCATGGCCATCGGCCGGCCAACGATGTTGGAGGCGCCGACGACAACCGCGTTCATGCCGTACAGGTCCTGACCGGTGCTTTCCAGCAGGGTCATGATGCCTTTTGGCGTGCACGGGCGCAGCAGCGGGATTCGCTGGGCCAGGCGGCCGACGTTATAAGGATGGAAACCGTCGACGTCCTTGTCCGGGCGAATGCGCTCGAGCAGCAGCGAGGCGTCCAGGTGCGCCGGCAGCGGCAGCTGCAGGAGGATGCCGTCGATGTTCGGGTCATCGTTAAGGCGATCGATCAGCTCGGTCAGGGCTTGCTGCGTGGTATCGCTGGGCAGGTCGAAGGCCTGGGAGATAAAGCCGACCTCTTCGCAATCCTTGCGCTTGTGCGAGACATAGACTTGAGAAGCGGGGTCGGTGCCGACCAGGATCACCGCCAGGCCAGGCGTACGCAGGCCTTGCTGGCGACGCTCCACGACACGTTGGGCGATCTGCTGGCGCAGGCTGGCGGCGATCGCCTTGCCGTCGATAAGGTGTGCAGTCATGACGCGTGATTAACCATCGAGAGGGAATAAAAAGAGCGCGCATTCTCGCATGAAGGGGCCCGAGGGCAAAGGCGCTTGGTCCGGCAATTGCCCTAAGCCCTTCAATAAAATGAATTTTTTTCAAAAAATAGTTGACGACTTTGCCACTCGTCTATAACATTCGTCGCACTTGTCGGGCAGAGCCTAGCACTGGTTAGCAAGGTCAGGCAGAATGAGCGGATTTTTAGCTTGTTCGGTACGGCTAAAAGTTAATTTGTAATCGTAACAGAAAGCAGATTAAATACGCGCCCGTAGCTCAGCTGGATAGAGCATCCGCCTTCTAAGCGGATGGTCGCAGGTTCGAGTCCTGCCGGGTGCGCCAATCGGCAGCTTTGGCACAAGTAAAGCGGTAACTGCAATATGGTGGACGTAGCTCAGTTGGTAGAGCGCAGGATTGTGATTCCTGTGGTCGTGGGTTCGATTCCCATCGTCCACCCCATATTCCAAAAGGCGCCCGATGAAAATCTGGCGCCTTTGCTTTAAAAGCTTCATGCGGACGTGGTGAAATTGGTAGACACACTGGATTTAGGTTCCAGCGGCGCAAGCTGTAAGAGTTCGAGTCTCTTCGTCCGCACCATCCAAGCTTTCACCGCCCTTCGCTGAAGTGCGTGAATGTACCAACAGGCGGCTTTGACACAAGCAAAGCGGCCAATGCAATATGGTGGACGTAGCTCAGTTGGTAGAGCGCAGGATTGTGATTCCTGTGGTCGTGGGTTCGATTCCCATCGTCCACCCCATATTCCCAAAGGCGCCCGATGAAAATCCGGCGCCTTTGTTTTAAGTGCTTCATGCGGACGTGGTGAAATTGGTAGACACACTGGATTTAGGTTCCAGCGGCGCAAGCTGTAAGAGTTCGAGTCTCTTCGTCCGCACCATCCACGCTTTCACCGCTCTTCGCTGAAGTGCGTGAACGCCTCGAGAAAGCCGCCTTGTGCGGCTTTTTTCGTTTCTGGGGTTCATGCCTCGGTGCAATTAACGAAGGTCATTAGTGCTGCCGGGGCGATGGGCGCCATACGGTTCGGGCGGGTGTTGATCGTAATCTGGGGCGGGTGCTGCGTTACTGGGCTTCGGCAGCAGGTTCAGTGCGGGAGGTCACGGTGCTGCTCACGACAGTGTCTGGCCCGCTCGTTTCACCGCAGGCTTCCTCGCTGATGGTCCTGGCCAGCGATCCCTTGAAGAGGGGGGTGGATTCCTTGTCGGCGACTGCGCTTTTCAGGTCCTCCAGCGAAGTACCCGAACCCAGGAAGCGTACGGTGCGATTTGTGCAATCGATCTGGCGAGCGCTGTAGCTGGTGCCGCTCAGGCCGACGCGCTGGGTGATGACTGTGCGCTGAGCCGCATCACCGGTCATGCTCACGATCGAATAGCGCGCATCGGGGTCGAATGACGCCTCCAGCAGAGTGGCGTTGGCAGTTAGGCAGGTGAGCGCCAGGCAGCTGGCGGCGAGCAGTTTGTTCGGCACGGGGTCATCCTTGCATTGGTGCTGGTCATTCCATTGGGTCGCTAAGTGGGAATGAAAAGTATTACCGATATGGCGTATTGCTAGCTTATCGGGCTGTCGGCGCCTGGACAATTGCTCGAGGCGTTGGCCTCGGGTATTTCCGACAGCCGGAATGGATTATTCTGACATCTTTTTACGCTCTGGTGACAATCGACCAAAAGCTGATAGATTTCAGCCGGTTGAAACAGTGATCGGGCGTCCGGTCGCAGGAAGGAAGAGCAAGATGATTTCACTTGAACGCCAGGCCATCGCCCTGCAGCGCTATCTCGATGCCAATCCGCAGATGCGTGAGGAAATCGCCGGGCTTAGCGAGCACGAGCAGGCTCAGCAGGTCCTTTGGGCCTTCGAGGATGCCGCGCAGGAGCAGGGGGTTGAACCTTGGGAGTTGACCCTGCAACTGATCGCCGAATCCCCTGAAGAGCTTGAGGTCATGCGCCTTGAGGTGCACCGCGAAGCTGCCGAAGCCTTGGGGATGGACTGGGAAGGGTATTGCGTGATCAACGAAATCGAGCTGAAGCCATAACGCCGTCGCTCGGTTTTGTAGTGTTTTGACAAGAATTATCAGCGGGCCCGCAGGCGGGGCGGTCACGAATGCAAGTGTGCTGTCCAGGCCTTGGCCTGCTTGTGTTGAGGGGCTTCAGGCAGGGTTTTTGCCGAGGCCAGTAAATGAAATGGACCGGTGTGCTTTCCCGTCGTCCTGAACGGGGTGACTTCTGGCCTTTGAGCCACTAGAATGCTTGCCCTTGATTCTGGAGTCGGGTATCGCCGGCTAACGTCTGTGCAACGAGGAATATCCATGCAAGTTTCTGTTGAAAATACTTCTGCTCTCGAGCGCCGCATGACCATCGCCGTTCCGGCCGAGCGCGTCGAGACCGAAGTCAACAAGCGTCTGCAACAGACTGCCCGTCGTGCCAAGGTTCCAGGCTTCCGTCCTGGCAAAGTGCCGATGAGCGTGATCCGTCAGCGCTACGAAGACGCCGCCCGTCAGGAAGCCTTCGGCGACCTGGTACAGGCTTCCTTCTACGAAGCCGTGGTCGAGCAGAAGCTGAACCCGGCTGGCGCCCCTGCCGTCGAGCCAAAATCGTTCGAAAAAGGCAAGGACCTGGAATACGTCGCCATTTTCGAAGTGTTCCCTGAGTTCACCGTTGCCGGTTTCGAGTCGATCGCCGTCGAGCGCCTGAGCGCCGAAGTGGCTGACGCCGACCTGGACAACATGCTGGAAGTGCTGCGCAAGCAGAACGTTCGTTTCGAAGCCGCCGACCGCGCTGCCCAGAACGAAGACCAGCTGAACATCGATTTCGTCGGCAAGGTCGACGGTGAAGTGTTCGCCGGTGGTTCGGCCAAGGGCACCCAACTGGTGCTGGGTTCCGGCCGCATGATCCCGGGCTTCGAAGAAGGCCTGGTTGGCGCCAAGGCCGGTGAAGAGCGCGTTCTGAACCTGACCTTCCCAGAGGATTATCAGAACCTCGACCTGGCTGGCAAGACCGCCGAGTTCACCGTGACCGTCAATAGCGTTGCCGAGCCAAAGCTGCCTGAGCTGACCGAAGAGTTCTTCGCCCAGTTCGGCATCAAGGAAGCAACCCTGGAAGGTTTCCGCACCGAAGTTCGCAAGAACATGGAGCGTGAACTGCGTCAGGCGATCAAGACCAAGGTCAAGAACCAGGTAATGGACGGCCTGCTGGCTGCCAACCCGATCGAAGTGCCAAAAGCCCTGCTGGAAAACGAAGTGAACCGCCTGCGCGTTCAAGCCGTTCAGCAGTTCGGTGGCAACATCAAGCCTGAGCAACTGCCGGCTGAACTGTTCGAAGAGCAAGCCAAGCGCCGCGTCGTGCTGGGCCTGATCGTCGCCGAAGTGGTCAAGCAATTCGACCTCAAGCCAGACGACGCCCGCGTTCGCGAGATGATCCAGGAAATGGCCTCGGCCTACCAGGAGCCTGAGCAGGTCGTGGCTTGGTACTACAAGAACGACCAGCAACTGAACGAAGTCCGTTCGGTTGTGCTGGAAGAACAAGTTGTGGATACTGTTCTGCAGAAAGCGACTGTGACCGACAAATCGGTCTCGTACGAAGACGCCGTAAAACCAGCCCAGGCCCCTGCCGCCGCTGAGTAATACGCCAGCTTCGTAGGAAAACACCACAAGCCAGCCTTCGAGCTGGCTTGTGCGTATTCAAGACATGACTATTTGGGAGTGAGTGCAGGACATGTCCCGCAATTCTTATTATCAGCAGAGCTCTGACATCCAGGCCGCAGGCGGCCTGGTCCCGATGGTTATCGAGCAATCCGCTCGTGGCGAACGCGCCTATGACATCTACTCGCGCCTTCTTAAGGAGCGGGTGATCTTCCTGGTCGGCCCGGTAGAGGACTACATGGCCAACCTGGTTGCGGCGCAGATGCTGTTCCTTGAAGCGGAAAACCCGGACAAGGATATCCATCTCTACATCAACTCGCCGGGCGGTTCGGTGACTGCCGGTATGTCGATCTACGACACCATGCAGTTCATCAAGCCGGACGTCTCGACCATCTGCATCGGCCAGGCCTGCAGCATGGGCGCCTTCCTGCTGGCTGCGGGTGCCAAAGGCAAGCGTCATTGCCTGCCGAACTCGCGGGTGATGATTCACCAGCCACTGGGCGGTTTCCAGGGTCAGGCGACGGATATCGAGATCCACGCCAAGGAAATCCTTTCCATCAAGTCGCGTCTGAACGAATTGCTGGCCTACCACACAGGTCAAGACCTGGAGACCATCAAGCGTGACACCGAGCGCGACAATTTCATGAGCGCCGAGCGCGCAGCCGAATACGGCTTGATCGACTCGGTCTACGACAAGCGGCAACTGGCCTCCTGAATCCGGGTGCCAGAGCAGGCGGGCGCGCATTGCGCCTACCTGCGGACTTGAAAAAGCCCGCAATTGCCTTCATCTTGTGTTGCAAGCCTACCGGATTGGATCGATCGAATGACTGACACCCGTAACGGCGAGGACAACGGCAAATTGCTCTATTGCTCCTTCTGCGGCAAAAGCCAGCACGAAGTGCGCAAGTTGATTGCCGGCCCCTCGGTATTTATCTGCGACGAGTGCGTCGACCTGTGCAATGACATCATCCGTGAGGAGGTGCAGGAAGCCCAGGCCGAAAGCAGCGCGCATAAACTGCCTTCGCCGAAAGAAATCAGCACCATCCTGGACCAGTACGTCATTGGTCAGGAGCGTGCGAAAAAGGTACTGGCGGTAGCGGTATACAACCACTACAAGCGCCTGAATCAACGCGACAAGAAGAACGACGATGTCGAGCTCGGCAAGAGTAACATCCTGCTGATCGGTCCGACGGGCTCGGGTAAGACCCTGCTCGCCGAAACCCTCGCGCGTCTGTTGAATGTACCGTTCACCATCGCCGACGCCACCACCCTGACCGAAGCCGGTTACGTGGGTGAAGACGTCGAGAACATCATTCAGAAACTGCTGCAGAAGTGCGACTACGACGTGGAAAAGGCCCAGATGGGCATTGTCTACATCGACGAGATCGACAAGATCTCGCGCAAGTCGGACAACCCCTCGATCACCCGTGACGTTTCGGGCGAGGGCGTGCAGCAGGCGCTGCTCAAGCTGATCGAAGGCACGGTCGCTTCGGTTCCGCCGCAAGGTGGCCGCAAGCACCCGCAGCAGGAATTCCTGCAGGTCGATACGCGTAACATCCTGTTTATCTGTGGCGGTGCGTTCTCCGGCCTCGAAAAGGTCATCCAGGCACGCTCCACCCGCGGCGGCATCGGCTTTGGTGCCGAAGTGCGCAGCAAGCAGGAAGGCAAGAAGGTTGGCGAGTCGCTGCGTGAAGTCGAGCCTGACGATCTGGTCAAGTTCGGTCTGATTCCGGAATTCGTTGGTCGTCTGCCGGTTCTGGCTACACTCGACGAGCTGGACGAAGCGGCATTGATGCAGATTCTGACCGAGCCGAAGAACGCCCTGACCAAGCAGTACGCCAAGCTGTTCGAAATGGAAGGCGTGGACCTGGAGTTCCGCAGCGATGCGCTCAAATCAGTGGCCCGCAAGGCCCTGGAGCGCAAGACCGGGGCCCGTGGCCTGCGTTCGATCCTCGAAGGCATTCTGCTCGACACCATGTACGAGATTCCTTCGCAGAAGGATGTCAGCAAGGTGGTGATCGACGAGAGCGTCATTGATGGCTCTTCGCAGCCGCTGTTGATCTACGAGAACAGCGAGCCGCAAGCCAAGGCTGCACCCGACGTCTGAGTCGCCATGCGGCTCGATTCAAGCAAGGGGCCTTCGGGCCCCTTTGCTTTTCCTGTCGCAGAGCTTGTTTTTTTGCGGGCCTGCCCCCACATTAACTCCACGCTCAAATTCCATCGGTTTCCGGCCATAAGGCCGCTGTAGAGGCGAAATCATGAAGACCACCCTCGACTTGCCTCTCCTGCCATTGCGCGATGTCGTCGTCTATCCGCACATGGTCATCCCACTGTTCGTGGGGCGCGAGAAGTCCATCGAGGCCCTTGAGGCCGCGATGACGGGCGAGAAGCAGATCCTTCTGCTGGCCCAGAAGAACCCCGCTGACGACGATCCAGGCGAAGATGCCCTGTACCGCGTCGGTACCATCGCCACCGTCCTGCAACTGCTGAAACTGCCCGATGGCACCGTCAAGGTGCTGGTCGAAGGCGAACAGCGCGGTGCGGTCGAGCGTTTCAACGAAGTTGACGGGCACATTCGTGCCGAAGTCTCGCTGATCGACGAGTCCCAGGCTGCCGAGCGCGAGTCTGAAGTCTTCGTCCGTAGCTTGCTGTCACAATTTGAACAATATGTTCAGCTGGGCAAGAAAGTCCCGGCTGAAGTCCTTTCGTCGCTCAACAGCATCGACGAACCCGGTCGTCTGGTCGACACCATGGCAGCGCACATGGCGCTGAAGATCGAACAGAAGCAGGAAATCCTCGAAATCCTCGACCTGTCTGCCCGTGTCGAACACGTGCTGGCGCTGCTGGATGCCGAAATCGACCTGCTGCAGGTCGAGAAGCGTATCCGTGGCCGGGTCAAGAAACAGATGGAGCGCAGCCAGCGCGAGTACTACCTGAATGAGCAGATGAAGGCCATTCAGAAAGAGCTCGGCGACAGCGAAGAAGGTCACAACGAAGTCGAAGAGCTGAAAAAGCGCCTCGACGCCGCTGGCCTGCCAAAGGATGCCTATGCCAAGGCCCAGGCCGAGCTGAACAAGCTCAAGCAGATGTCGCCGATGTCGGCCGAAGCCACCGTGGTGCGTTCCTACCTCGACTGGCTGGTGCAGGTGCCGTGGAAGGCTCAGAGCAAGGTGCGCCTGGACCTGGCCAAGGCCGAGGAAATCCTCGACGCCGACCACTACGGGCTGGAAGAGGTCAAGGAGCGCATCCTTGAGTACCTCGCCGTGCAGAAGCGGGTGAAAAAGATCCGTGGCCCGGTACTGTGCCTGGTAGGGCCGCCTGGCGTGGGTAAAACCTCGCTGGCCGAGTCGATCGCCAGTGCCACCAACCGCAAGTTCGTGCGCATGGCCCTCGGTGGCGTGCGTGATGAAGCCGAGATTCGCGGCCACCGCCGTACCTACATCGGTTCGATGCCCGGTCGTCTGATTCAGAAAATGACCAAGGTTGGCGTGCGCAACCCGCTGTTCCTGCTCGACGAAATCGACAAGATGGGCAGCGACATGCGTGGCGATCCTGCCTCGGCGCTGCTGGAGGTACTCGACCCCGAGCAGAACCACAACTTCAACGATCACTACCTGGAAGTCGACTACGACCTCTCGGACGTGATGTTCCTCTGCACCTCCAACTCGATGAACATCCCGCCAGCGTTGCTGGACCGGATGGAGGTCATCCGTCTGCCGGGTTACACCGAGGACGAGAAGATCAACATCGCGGTCAAGTACCTGTCGCCCAAGCAGATCAAGGCCAACGGCCTGAAGAAGGGCGAGCTGGAGGTAGACGTCTCGGCAATCCGCGACATCATCCGCTATTACACCCGCGAAGCCGGTGTGCGGGGCCTGGAGCGCCAGATCGCGAAGATCTGCCGCAAGGTGGTCAAGGAGCACTCCGGGCTCAAGCAAGTGGCGGTGAAGGTCACGGGCGAGCAGCTCGAGCACTACCTTGGCGTGCGCAAATACCGTTACGGTCTGGCCGAGCAGCAGGATCAGGTCGGTCAGGTCACTGGTCTTGCCTGGACCCAGGTGGGCGGTGAGCTGTTGACCATCGAGGCCGCGGTCATTCCGGGCAAGGGCCAGCTGATCAAGACCGGTTCGCTCGGTGATGTGATGGTCGAGTCCATCACTGCCGCGCAAACCGTCGTGCGCAGCCGGGCCAGGAGCCTGGGGATTCCTGCTGACTTCCACGAGAAGCGCGACACCCACATCCACATGCCCGAAGGTGCCACGCCCAAGGATGGTCCAAGTGCCGGTATCGGCATGTGCACCGCTCTGGTCTCGGCCCTGACCCAGATCCCGGTGCGTGCCGATGTGGCGATGACTGGCGAGATTACCCTGCGTGGTCAAGTGCTGGCGATTGGCGGTTTGAAGGAAAAACTGCTGGCCGCGCACCGTGGTGGAATCAAGACGGTGATCATTCCGGAAGAGAATGTGCGTGATCTGAAGGAAATTCCTGAGAATATTAAGCAGGATCTGCAGATTAAACCGGTCAAATGGATTGACGAAGTCCTCCAAATTGCGCTGCAATACGCCCCGGAGCCCTTGCCCGATGTGGCTCCGGAGATTGTCGCCAAGGATGAAAAGCGCGACAGCGATTCCAAGGAAAGAATCAGCACACATTAGTACGTATTTGGCTGGGGGGCTTTCTTGACAGTATTTTCAGGCCCTTGTTATAAAGCGGCACTTAAGTGTCAACAGGCCACCCAGCGCTCGTTTAGCTTTTCATTACATACTTAGAAACAAACTCAATAGAGATATAAGGGGACTTAGAGTGAACAAGTCGGAACTGATTGACGCTATCGCCGCATCTGCTGATATTTCGAAAGCTGCCGCTGGCAAAGCGCTGGACGCAGTAATTGATTCCGTCACCGGCGCCCTGAAGGCAGGTGACTCCGTGGTACTGGTAGGTTTCGGTACCTTCTCCGTCACCGACCGTCCAGCTCGCACCGGCCGCAACCCGCAAACCGGCAAGACCCTGGAAATCCCTGCCGCCAAGAAGCCTGGCTTCAAGGCTGGCAAGGCACTGAAAGAAGCCGTCAACTAAGTCGCTTCCTTCAGGCTCACGCCTAACCGAGCCAGGCTCACGCCTGGGCCGGCTGCCGAGCGCCGGGAGGCCTGATATCAGGTTCCCGGCGCTCGGCCAGTTACGAGAAGGCGCATCCTCGGATGCGCCTTTCTTCTATCAGGACTCTACCCACGCTCCACGGTTGGTTCATTCAGTACAACCGTTTCTGGGGGACGCATGCTGCAGAATATCAGGGACAATTCACAAGGTTGGATTGCCAAGACCATCATCGGTGTCATCGTAGCCTTGATGGCACTGACCGGCTTCGATGCCATCTTCCAGGCCACCACCAACAGCCAGGACGCTGCCAAGGTCAATGGCGACACGATCAGCCAGAACGAGCTGAGCCAGGCCGTCGACATGCAACGTCGGCAGCTGATGCAACAGCTGGGCAAGGATTTCGATCCGGCCATGCTCAACGAGCAAATGCTGCGTGAAGCCGCGCTCAAGGGGCTGATCGATCGCAAGTTGCTGCTCCAGGGCGCCGAAGACGCCAAGTTCGCTTTCTCCGAGGCGGCCCTCGACCAACTGATCCTGCAAACGCCTGAATTCCAGGAAGATGGCAAGTTCAGCGCCGAGCGTTTCGACCAGGTCATTCGCCAGATGGGCTACGGCCGTCTGCAATTCCGCGAAATGCTGGCCCAGGAAATGCTCATCGGCCAACTGCGCACCGGCCTTGCCGGCAGCGGTTTTGTCACCGATGACCAGGTCGACGCCTTTGCCCGCCTGGAAAAGCAGACCCGTGATTTCGCCTCGCTGACGTTCAAGGCCGACCCGGCCGCGGTCAAGGTCACCGACGAGCAGATCAAGGCTCACTACGACGAGCACGCCAAGGAATTCATGAGCCCCGATCAGGTCGTCATCGACTACATCGAGCTGAAGAAATCCGCGTTCTTCGACCAGGTTGAAGTCAACCAGGACGAGCTCAAGGCACTGTATGAGAAAGAAATCGCCAACCTCGCCGAGCAACGTCATGCCGCGCATATCCTTGTCGAAATCAACGACAAGGTGAACGAGGGCCAGGCCAAGGCCAAGATCGAAGAGATCCAGGCGCGTCTGGCCAAGGGCGAAAGCTTTGCCACCCTGGCCAAGGAATTCTCCCAGGACCCAGGCTCGGCCAGCAACGGCGGTGACCTCGGCTATGCCGGGCAGGGCGTCTATGATCCGGCCTTCGAAGATGCGCTGTATGCGCTGAACAAGGACCAGGTCTCGGGGCCGGTGCGTACCGAGTACGGTTTCCACCTGATCAAGCTGCTCGATGTGCAGGCGCCTGAAGTGCCAAGCTTCGACAGCCTGAAAGACAAGCTGACCCGTGAGCTCAAGACCCAGCAGGTCGAACAGCGCTTCGTCGAAGTGACCAAGCAACTGGAAGACTCGGCATTCGAAGCCTCCGACCTGGCCCAGCCGGCTCAGGAACTGGGCCTCAACGTGCACACCTCGCCAGCGTTCGGTCGCGAAGGCGGCGAAGGCATCACTGCCAACCGTGCCGTGATCCAGGCCGCGTTCAGCACCGAAGTGCTGGAAGAGGGTTCCAACAGCACGGCGATCGAGCTGGATCCGGAAACCATCGTGGTGCTGCGCGTCAAGGAACACCGCAAGCCTGAGCAACTGGGCCTTGAAGTCGTCTCCGAGAGCATCCGCAAGCACCTGGCCAAAGAGCAGGCGACTGCCGCTCTGAAGACCAAGGCCGATGCCCTGATCGCCGGTCTGCGCGATGGCAAGATTGCCCTGGCGGCCAGCCAGGATGGTCAAGCCTGGAAGGTCCAGGAAGCGGTGTCGCGCAGCCAGGAAGGTATCGACCCGGTCGAGCTGCAGGCGGTGTTCCGCATGAGCAAGCCAGAAGCCAAGGACAAGCCGGTGTACACCAGCGTCACCCTGGCGGACGGTAGCCTGGTGGTACTGCGCCTGAACGGCGTCAACGAAGGCGCTGCGGCCACTGAAGAAGAGAAGGCGACCTACCGCCGCTTCCTCGCTTCGCGTGCTGGCCAGCAGGACTTCGCGGCGTACCGCAAGCAGTTGGAAGCCAAGGCGGATATCACTCGCTACTGAGTGCTTGATGCTTGAAACAGAAAAGGCCGCTGATGCGGCCTTTTCTGTTTTCATCGCGGGGCAAGCCCGCTCCCACCGGTTTGTAGGAGCGGGCTTGCCCCGCGAAGAGGCTACTGAACGGCAGCTGGCGCCAGAAACGCCGCCTCCAGCAACTGCCGTGTGTACACATGCTGTGGGTCGGCAAAGATGTCTGCTGCCACCCCTTGCTCCACCACCTGACCTTGCTTGACCACCATCAGCTGATGACTGAGCGCCTTGACCACCGCGAGGTCGTGGCTGATGAACAGGTAGGTGAGGTTGTATTTGCTCTGCAATGAGCGCAGCAGTTCCACCACCTGGCGCTGCACGGTACGGTCCAATGCCGAGGTGGGCTCATCAAGCAGGATCAGCGCAGGCTTGAGCACCAATGCCCGGGCGATGGCAATCCGCTGACGTTGACCGCCGGAGAACTCGTGCGGATAACGATGCCGCGCCTGCGGGTCGAGCCCTACTTCCTGCAAGGCGGCAATGATCGCCTGTTCCTGCTCGGCGGCGCTGCCCATGCGGTGGATGCGCAGGCCTTCGCCGACAATATCGCTGACGCACATGCGCGGGCTGAGGCTGCCGAACGGGTCCTGGAAAACCACCTGCATCTGCCGGCGCAGGGGGCGTATCTGTTGCTGGGTCAGGTTTTCCAGGGCCGTACCCTGGAAGCGGATGCTGCCCTGGCTGCCGAGCAGGCGCAGGATCGCCAGGCCCAGGGTCGACTTGCCCGAGCCGCTCTCGCCAACGATGCCCAGGGTCTGGCCCTGGGGCAGATCGAAGTTGATGCCGTCGACCGCCTTGACGTAATCGACGGTGCGCCGCAGCAGGCCCTTCTTGATCGGGAACCAGACGCGCAGGTCCTCGACCTGCAGCATCGGTGCGCCAGGCGGGTTGCCGGCCGGGCCGCCGCTGGGCTCGGCTCCGAGAAGCATCTGCGTGTAGGGGTGTTTGGGGTTGCGGAACAGTTCTTCGCAATCGGCCTGTTCGACGATCTGGCCCTTTTGCATCACGCAGACCCGGTGGGCGATGCGCTTGACCAGGTTGAGGTCGTGGCTGATCAGCAGCAGGGCCATGCCCAGGCGGGCCTGCAGCGATTTGAGCAGTTCGAGGATCTTCAACTGCACGGTAACGTCCAGCGCCGTGGTCGGTTCGTCGGCGATCAGCAGGTCCGGCTCGTTGGCCAGGGCCATGGCGATCATCACACGCTGCCTCTGACCGCCTGAGAGCTCGTGTGGCAGCGCTTTGAGGCGTTTGTGGGGCTCCGGTATGCCGACCATCGCCAGCAGCTCCAGGGTGCGCTCAGTGGCCGCCTTGCCGCGCAGGCCCTTGTGCAGCAGGAGGATCTCGTTGATCTGCTTTTCGATGTTGTGCAGCGGGTTGAGCGAAGTCATCGGCTCCTGGAAGATCATCGCCACGCGGTTGCCGCGAATGCGCCGCATCTTTTTCTCGTCGAGGGTCAGCAGGTCGTTACCCTCGAACAGGATGTTGCCGCTCGGGTGCCGGGCCAGGGGGTAGGGCAGCAGGCGCAGGATCGAGTGCGCTGTCACCGACTTGCCCGAACCGCTTTCGCCGACCAGGGCCAGGGTTTCGCCGCGGCGGATGTCGAAGCTGACGCCTTCGACCACCCGCTGGCATTGATCGCCGGTGACGAACTCGACGGCCAGGTCGCGGACTTCGATCAAGGTTTCCTTGCTCATCTCATTTCCTCGGGTCGAAGGCATCGCGGGCGGACTCGCCGATGAACACCAGCAGGCTGAGCATCAGCGCCAGCACGGCAAATGCGCTCATGCCCAGCCAGGGCGCTTGCAGGTTGGACTTGCCCTGGGCTACCAGCTCACCCAGCGATGGCGCACCGGGCGGCAGGCCGAAGCCGAGGAAGTCCAGGGCGGTCAGGGTGCCGATGGCGCCAGTGAGAATGAACGGCATGAAGGTCATGGTCGAGATCATTGCGTTGGGCAGGATATGCCGGTACATGATCGCGCCGTTCTGCATGCCCAGTGCCCGCGCCGCACGCACGTATTCAAGGTTGCGTCCGCGCAGGAACTCGGCGCGTACCACATCCACCAGACTCATCCACGAGAACAGCAACATGATCCCCAGCAGCCACCAGAAGTTCGGTTGCACGAAACTGGCGAGGATGATCAACAGGTACAGCACCGGCAGTCCCGACCAGATTTCCAGGAAGCGCTGCCCGACCAGGTCCACCCAGCCGCCGTAAAAGCCCTGCAGGGCGCCGGCGATCACGCCGATGATCGAGCTGAGGATGGTCAGGGTCAGGGCAAACAGCACCGAGATACGGAAACCATAGATGACCCGTGCCAGCACGTCGCGGCCCTGGTCGTCGGTGCCCAGCCAGTTCTGCGCCGACGGCGGGGCAGGGGCCGGGACCTTGAGGTCGTAGTTGATGCTCTGGTAGCCGAACGGGATCGGCGCCCACAGCACGAAGCTGTCCTTGGCGGCGAGCAGCTCGCGGATGTACGGGCTCTTGTAGTTGGCTTCCAGCGGGAACTCGCCGCCGAACGTGGTTTCCGGGTAGCGCTTGAGCGCCGGGAAATACCATTCGCCGTCGTAGCGCACGGCCAGGGGCTTGTCGTTGGCGATCAGTTCGGCGCCCAGGCTCAGGCCGAACAGGATCAGGAACAGCCACAGCGACCACCAACCGCGGCGGTTGGCCTTGAAGCGCTCGAAGCGCCGGCGATTCAGAGGTGACAGGTTCATCTCAGTGCTCCCGGCTGTCGAAGTCGATGCGTGGGTCGACCAGGGTGTAGGTCAGGTCGCCGATCAGCTTCACCACCAGTCCGAGCAGGGTGAAGATGAACAGGGTGCCGAAGACCACCGGGTAGTCGCGGTTGATCGCCGCCTCGAAACTCATCAGGCCCAGGCCGTCGAGGGAGAAGATCACCTCGATCAGCAAGGAGCCGGTGAAGAAGATACCGATGAACGCTGAGGGAAAGCCGGCGATCACCAGCAGCATGGCATTGCGGAAGACATGACCGTAGAGCACGCGGTTGGGGCTCAGGCCCTTGGCCTTGGCGGTGACTACGTACTGCTTGTTGATTTCGTCGAGGAAGCTGTTCTTGGTCAGCAGGGTCATGGTTGCGAAGTTGCCGATCACCAGCGCGGTTACCGGCAGCACCAGGTGCCAGAAGTAGTCGAGCAACTTGCCGGTGGTGCTCAGCTCGTCGAAGTTGTTCGAGGTCAGGCCGCGCAACGGGAACCAGTCCAGGTAGCTGCCGCCGGCGAACAGCACGATCAGCAGGATGGCGAACAGGAAAGCGGGGATGGCGTAGCCGATGATGATCGCCGAGCTGGTCCAGACATCGAAGTGGCTGCCGTGACGGGTGGCCTTGGCGATTCCCAGGGGGATCGACACCAGGTACATGATCAGCGTGCTCCATAGCCCCAGGGAGATCGACACCGGCATCTTTTCGATGATCAGGTCGATGACCTTGGCATCGCGAAAGAAGCTGTCGCCAAAATCCAGCCGGGCGTAGTTCTTGATCATGATCCACAAGCGTTCCGGCGCCGACTTGTCGAAGCCGTACATCTGCTCGATTTCCTTGATCAGTGCCGGGTCCAGGCCCTGGGCGCCGCGGTAGTTGGAGCCGGCCACGGAGACTTCGGCGCCGCCACCGGCGATACGGCTGGTGGCGCCCTCGAAGCCTTCGAGCTTGGCGATCATCTGTTCCACCGGGCCGCCGGGGGCGGCCTGGATGATGATGAAGTTGATGATCAGGATGCCCAGCAGGGTCGGGATGATCAGCAGCAAACGGCGAAAGATATAGGCCAGCATGCTATTGCGCCCCTTCGGCCGGTTGCGCATCGGGTGCCGGGTTCAGCGGCACCACCGGCTCGACATCCGGCTTGATCCACCAGGTGTTGATGCCGATGTCGTACTTGGGCGAAACCTTGGGGTGGCCAATGTGGTTCCAGTAGGCCACGCGCCAGGTCTTGATGTGCCAGTTGGGGATCACGTAGTAGCCCCATTGCAGCACCCGGTCCAGGGCCCGTGAGTGCTCGATCAGGCTTTGCCGCGAGTCGGCGTTGATCAACTGCTCGACCAGGGTGTCGATGGCCGGGTCTTTCAGGCCGATGAAGTTGCGGCTGCCGGGATTGTCGGCGGCGGCGCTTTGCCAGAACTCGCGTTGCTCGTTGCCCGGGGAGTTGGACTGCGGGTAGCCGCCGACGATCATGTCGAAATCCCGCGAGCGCAGGCGGTTGATGTACTGGGAGACGTCCACGCGGCGAATGACCAGGTCGATGCCCAGGTCCGCCAGGTTGCGCTTGAACGGCAGCAGGATGCGTTCGAACTCGGTCTGCGCCAGGAGAAATTCAATGGACACCGGCTTGCCCTGGGCGTCGACCATCTTGTCGTCGACAATGCGCCAGCCAGCCTCCTGCAGCAGCTTGTAGGCCTTGCGCTGCTGTTCGCGGATCATGCCGCTGCCATCGGTAACCGGGTTGGCAAAGGCCCGGGTGAACACCGGGTCGGGGATCTTGCCGCGCAGCGGTTCGAGAATCTTCAGCTCGGCGGCGTCGGGCAGGTCGCGGGCGGCCATGTCGGAGTTCTCGAAGTAGCTGCGGGTGCGGGTGTAGGCACCGTTGAACAGCTGCTTGTTGGTCCATTCGAAGTCCAGCAGCAGGCTCAGTGCTTCACGTACCCGTACATCCTGGAACAGCGGGCGGCGAATGTTGTAGATAAAGCCCTGCATGCCGGTCGGGTTGCCGTTGGGCAACTCTTCGAGGATCAGGCGCTTCTGCCGCACTGCCGGCACGTCATAGGCGGTGGCCCAGCTCTTCGCTGCGGTTTCCAGGCGGTAGTCGAACTGGCCGGCCTTGAGCGCTTCGAGGGTGACTGCGCTGTCGCGGTAGTAGTCGGTGGTCATCTCGTCGAAGTTGTAGAAACCACGGTTGACCGCCAGGTCCTTGCCCCAGTAGTCCTTGACCCGCTCGTAGCGGATCGAGCGCCCCGGCTTGACCTCGGCGACCTTGTACGGGCCGCTGCCCAGGGGGATTTCCAGGTTGCCCTTGGTGAACTCGCGGCTTTCCCAGAAGTGCTTGGGCAATACCGGCAACTGGCCGAGGATCAGCGGCAGTTCGCGGTTGTTGCTGTGCTTGAACTTGAACAACACCCGCTGCGGGTCTTCGGCGATCACTTCGGCGACATCGGCGTAGTAGCCGCGGTACAGCGGTGCGCCGTGCTTGATCAGGGTGTTGAAGGTGAACACCACGTCTTCGGCGTGCATCGGGTGGCCGTCATGAAAACGCGCTTCGGGGCGCAGGTAGAAGCGCACCCAGCTGTTGTCCGGGGCTTTTTCGATCTTGCCGGCGACCAGGCCGTACTCGGTGAAAGGTTCATCCAGGCTCTGGGTCATCAGGGTGTCGTAGATCAGGCCGATGTCGTCGGCGGCTACGCCCTTGTTGATGAACGGGTTGAGGCTGTCGAAACCGCCGAAGCCGGCCTGGCGAAAGGTGCCGCCCTTGGGCGCGTCGGGGTTGACGTAGTCGAAGTGCTTGAAGCTGGCCGGGTATTTCGGCGCTTCGTCGTAGAGGGTCAAGGCGTGTTGCGGTGCAGCCAGTGCCTGGCCGCCAAGGCAGGCCAGCAGCAGTGCGCAGGCCTTCAGGCGCAGGCGGGACATTGGCATCATTGGGCTTTCTCCGAAGGCTTGATCCACCAGCTATTGAGCCCCAGGGTGTAGGGCGGCGTGGCCACAAAGGCAAAGCGATTGCGGTAGGCCAGGCGGTGGTTGTCGAGATACCAGTTGGGAATCATGTAGTACTGCCACAGCAGCACCCGGTCCAGGGCGCGCGCCGCAGCCACTTGGTCTTCGCGACTCTGGGCGGCCAGCAGGGTGTCGAGCAGGTGATCGACCACCGGGTCTTTCACGCCAGCATAGTTCTTGCTGCCCTTGGTCGAGGCCTGGCTTGAGTGAAAGTACAGCCATTGTTCAAGGCCCGGGCTCAGGGTCTGGTTCAGGGTCATCAGAATCATGTCGAAATCGAACTGGTCCAGGCGTTGTTTGTACTGGGCCCGGTCTACGGTGCGCAAGCGCGCTTCGATGCCGATACTGGCGAGATTTTCGACATAAGGTTGCAGGATCCGTTCAAGGTTCGGATTGACCAGCAACAGCTCCAGCTTCAAGGGTTGCCCGGCGCTGTTGAGCAGGCGCGGCCCTGTGAGCTTCCAGCCGGCCTGGCCGAGCAGGTCGAGGGCCTGGCGCAGGGTCTGGCGGTTGATGCCACGCCCGTCGGTGTGGCTGACCTTGTACGGCTCGGTGAACAGCGCTGTGGGCAGTTGCTTGCGGTAAGGGGCCAGCAGCAGCCACTCCTTGCCCACCGGCAGGCCGCTGGCAGCGAACTCGCTGTTGGGGTAGTAGCTGCTGGCGCGTTGGTAGGCGCTGCTGAACAGGGCGCGGTTGGTCCATTCGAAGTCGAGCATCAACCCCAGTGCCTGACGCACCCGCGCATCGCTGAAGGTCGCCCGGCGGCTGTTCATGAACAGGCCCTGGGTCTGGGTCGGGATCTTGTGCGGGATCTGCGCCTTGATCACATCGCCGCGACGTACCGCCGGGAAGTTGTAGCCGTTGGCCCAGTTCTTCGCCTGGTGCTCGATGTAAATGTCGAACTCGCCGGCCTTGAAGGCTTCGAAGGCCACCGCGCTGTCGCGATAGAACTCGTACTCGACGCGGTCGACGTTGTACTTGCCGCGGTTGACCGCCAGGTCCTTGCCCCAGTAGTTCTTTACCCGCTCGAACACCAGGCGCCGCCCCGGCTGCACCTGGGTGATGCGGTACGGGCCGCTGCCCAGCGGCGGCTCGAAGGTGGTGGCCTTGAAGTCGCGGCCTTTCCAGTAATGCGCCGGCAGCACCGGCATCTCGCCCAGGCGCAGGATCAGCAGCGGATTGCCGGCGCGCTTGAAGACGAAGCGGATGCGTCGCGGGTTGAGGATGTCGACGCGCTGTACTTCCTGCAGGTTGGTCCGGTAGATCGGGTGACCTTCCTTGAGCAGGGTGCGATAGGAGAACGCCACGTCGGCGGCGGTGATCGGCTTGCCATCGTGAAAATGCGCCTCGGGGCGCAGGTTGAACACCACCCAGCTACGGTCGTCGCTGTATTCGACGGAGCCTGCGATCAGGCCATAGCTGGACGTGGCCTCATCGCCGGACGGGTCGTACTGGCCGGTGCCGACCATCAGGGTTTCGTTCAGCTCGCTCACCCCGTACTGCAGGAAGTTCGGCGTGGTGACCGGGCTTGAGCCCTTGAAGGTATAGGGGTTGAGGGTGTCGAAGGTGCCAAATGCCATGGCCCGCAAGGTGCCGCCCTTGGGCGCTTGCGGATTGACCCAGTCGAAGTGGGTGAATTTGGCTGGATACTTGAGCGTGCCGAACTGGGCGTAACCGTGGCTTTCGCTGATTGTCGCGCCCGCGGGAAAGCTCAAGGCCAGGCTGAGTGACAGCAACAGGAGGGGACGTATCAAGTCGAGATCCGATCCAGGCGGCTTGGGCTTTATTCCAGCTACAGTAACAGCTTGTATCGACTGGAAAAAGAGTGCCGCGTGGGGCGGGGCAGGCGGCTCCGGTCACTGACCGGAGCGCGGACCTCAATGGTTGAGGTAGACGGTCAGGGTCTGGCCCGGCTTGAGGGCGTGGCCGCTGCGTGGATTCCAGCGCTTGAGGTGCTGCATCTCGACGTTGAAGCGCTTGGCCACCAGGTACAGCGAGTCGCCTTTGCGCACCTTGTACTGGGTGGATTTCTTCTGGTTCTTCGCGCCAACCGGCTGGGCGTTCTGCATCACCAGGGTCTGGCCGGCCTTGAGGTTCTTGCCGGAGAGCTTGTTCCAGCGTTGCAGGTCCTTGACGCTGACCTTGTTGGCCTTGGCGATGCTGGCCAGGTTGTCGCCACGCTTGACCCGGTAACGGCTGTTGCGGATCGTGGTGGTGCGCGGCGCAGCCTCGGCCAGGGCGGCTTCGAATACGGCTTTTTTCGGCTGCAGGCTGAGCAGCTCTTCAGGCTTCATGTTCGACAGCGAGGCGGTCAGCAGTTGCGCCTTGGCGGTCGGCACCAGCAGCTGCTGCGGGCCGTCGACGGTCATGCGCTTCTTGAACGCCGGGTTGAGCTGGAACAGTTCGTCTTCGTCGATCTCGGCCAGGGCGGCGACTCGCGACAGGTCGAGGCGATCCTTGATCGCCACGGCCTCGAAGTAGGGTTCGTTGGCAATCGGGTTGAGGTTGACGCCATAGGCCTGCGGTGTCATCACCACCTGCGACAGGGCCAGCAGCTTGGGTACGTAGTCGCGGGTTTCCTTCGGCAGCGGCAGGTTCCAGTAGTCGGTTGGCAGGCCGAGCTTCTCATTGCGCTCGATGGCGCGGCTGACCGTGCCTTCACCGGCGTTGTAGGCCGCCAGGGCCAGCAGCCAGTCACCGTTGAACATGTCGTGCAGACGGTTCAGGTAGTCCAGCGCGGCGTTGGTCGAGGCGGTGATGTCGCGACGGCCATCGTAGAAGCGGGTCTGGCGCAGGTTGAAGTAACGCCCGGTGGAGGGGATGAACTGCCACAGGCCTACCGCATGGGCCCGCGAATAGGCCATGGGGTTGTAGGCGCTCTCGATCGCCGGCAGCAGGGCCAGCTCCAGCGGCATGTTGCGCTCTTCGAGGCGTTCGACGATGTAGTGGATGTACAGGCTGCCACGGTCGCCGGCGTTCTCGAGGAACGAGGGGTTGCTGGCGAACCACAGGCGCTGCTGTTCGATACGCGGGTTGACCGCAACGCCGTCCTGCAGCACAAAGCCCTGGCGCATGCGTTCCCAGACGTCCTGAGGCGCCTGCTCGACCGGCTTGACCGGTACGATCAGCGGTTTCTGCTTGGCCCGTGCCTGGTAGTTGTGCGCGCGAACGCTGTCGGATTCGTCGACTTGACGGGTGCTCTGGCAGCCCACGAGAGTGGCGGCCAGGGCTAGCGCACTGGCTTGGGCCAGGCGCGTCAGGGCGACGGAATTGAAGGTTCTGCGGCTATTGGACGACATTGGCTGGGACGAAGTTCCGGGCAAAAATGTCGGGCGATTCTAGAAAGCGGCCCCCCAACGGTCAACCTTTCAGAACTTTCCGTCACCAGCAGGGGCTGTTTAGAACCTATCTTTCCAAGCACGTAACCCAGCAAAAACAGCACTTGGCGTGGGGTTTATCGGGCCATTCCGTTCGTCTAGTTTTTCTTTAACGGATGTTTCGGTGGTCCGCAGGAAAGGGTTTGTCAGCTTTTCCAGGTCCAGGGTTGACGGCAACGTGATGCGATCCTGCGCCCTTAACTGGGTAACGTCGGCAAAGCGTTGGGCAATGTGCGGGTTGCCAGGCTCCACGGCCTGGGCAAAGCGCAGGTTGCTGAGGGTGTACTCGTGAGTGCAATACACCAGGGTCTCGCCAGGCAGGGCGGCCAGGCGTTGCAGGGAGTGGTGCATCTGCTCCGGCGTGCCTTCGAAGAGGCGCCCGCAACCGGCGGCGAACAGGGTATCGCCACAGAACAGCACGGGCGTGGCCGTCTGCTGGCAATAATAGGCAATGTGTCCCAGGGTGTGTCCAGGCACGGCGATGATCTGGAAATCCAGACCCAGAACGCGCACGCTGGCGTTGTCGTCGAGGGCCTGGTCGCGGCCGGGGATGCGCTCGTGGGCAGGGCCGTACACGGTGGCGCCGGTTTGCGCCTTGAGCTGCTCGACGCCACCGACATGGTCGTGATGGTGATGGGTAACGAGGATGTCGCTCAGTTGCCAGCCGGGATGGCGTTCAAGCCAGCCCAGTACCGGTGCTGCATCGCCCGGATCGACCACCGCGCAACGCTGGTTGGCAGAATCTTGTAACAACCAGATGTAGTTATCGTTGAAAGCGGGCAGGGCATCGATCTGTATCATGGTGCGATTCGCCAAACGGTGGACATGGGTGCATCTTAGTAGCTATGCGCGCTGTCGAGAACCTTCAAGGGAGACTGCAATGACCGATCAAGCCTTCGCCCAGGCCGATCCGCAGTGGCTGGAGCTGATCAGCCTGGCCCGCGACTGGTTCGCCGGCCCCCTCGGGCAACTTATGCTCAAGGAGGAGCAACGCCTGCTCGAGGAAGAACTGGGGCGTTACTTCGGTGGTTACCTGGTGCACTACGGCCCCTGCGCCGAAGCGCCGCCCAAGGCCCCGCAGGTGCAGCGCAACGTGCGCTTGGGCGCGCCGCTGCCCGGGGTCGAGATTGTCTGCGAAGAACAGGCCTGGCCACTGAGCGAGCATGCCGCCGATGTCGTGGTGCTGCAGCATGGCCTGGACTTCAGCCTGTCACCCCATGGCCTGCTGCGTGAAGCCGCGAGCAGCGTGCGCCCGGGCGGCCATCTGCTGATCGTCGGTATCAACCCCTGGAGCAGTTGGGGCGTGCGCCGGGTGTTTGCCCATGATGCCCTGCGCAAGGCGCGCTGCATTTCCCCGTCGCGGGTTGGCGACTGGCTCAACCTGCTGGGCTTCGCGCTGGAGAAACGCCGCTTCGGGTGCTATCGTCCGCCGCTCGCATCCCCCGCCTGGCAACAGCGCCTGGCCGGTTGGGAGCGGATCGCCGGTGGCTGGCAGAGTGCCGGTGGCGGTGTCTACCTGCTGGTGGCGCGCAAGATGGTGGTCGGCTTGCGGCCCCTGCGCCTGGAGCGCCGTGAGCCGATGGGCAAGCTGCTGCCGCTGCCGATGGCCAAGGTCAACCGGCGCCATTCCGAACCCTGAGCTCCGGGCCCCAAGGGCACGGGGTCAAATCATTGATGAAAAGGCTGTAAATGAGCGATAGCGTCGAGATCTTCACCGATGGTGCCTGCAAGGGTAACCCTGGCCCGGGCGGCTGGGGCGTGCTGATGGTATGCAAGGGCGTCGAAAAGGAACTGTGGGGCGGCGAACGCGAGACCACCAACAACCGCATGGAACTGATGGCGGCGATCAAGGGCCTGGAAGCACTCAAGCGCGAGTGCGAAGTGCTGCTGGTCACCGACTCCCAGTACGTGATGAAAGGCATCAACGAATGGATGGTCAACTGGAAGAAGCGCGGCTGGAAAACAGCCGCCAAGGAACCGGTAAAGAATGCCGACCTCTGGCAGTTGCTCGATGAGCAGGTTGGCCGTCACAAGGTGACCTGGAAATGGGTACGCGGGCACATTGGCCACCATGGCAACGAGCGCGCCGACCAGTTGGCCAACCGTGGTGTTGACGAGGTCCGTGGCCTGCGCTGAGCACACCGGCCGCCACTCCTCCTTGAGCTGAGGTAGAATGGCCGGCTTTTCACCAGACTGTACGCGGCAGGAGACCATCGGCGTGGAGATTCAGAACAACAGGTCGGTCGTCCTCGACACCGAAACCACCGGTATGCCGGTGACTGACGGACACCGGGTCATCGAGATCGGGTGTGTCGAGCTGATGGGGCGGCGCCTGACCGGACGGCACTTCCACGTCTATTTGCAGCCGGACCGCGAAAGTGACGAGGGGGCCATCGGCGTCCACGGTATCACCGACTCCTTCCTGCTCGACAAGCCGCGATTCGCCGAAGTCGCCGATGAGTTCTTCGAGTTCATCCAGGGCGCCCAGCTGATCATCCACAACGCGGCGTTCGACGTTGGCTTCATCAACAACGAATTCGCCTTGCTCGGCCAGCACGACCGCGCCGACATCTCCCAGCACTGCACCATCCTCGACACCCTGATGATGGCCCGCTCGCGCCATCCGGGACAGCGCAACAGCCTCGACGCGCTGTGCAAACGTTATGGCGTCGACAACTCCGGCCGTGAGCTGCACGGCGCACTGCTCGACTCCGAACTGTTGGCCGACGTCTACCTGAGCATGACCGGTGGCCAGACCAGCCTGTCGCTTGCCGGGCATGGTGCCGATGGTGAGGAAGAGGGTGACGACAACCGCGGCAGCGAGATCCGCCGCCTGCCCGCCAGCCGCCAGCCAGGGCGGATCATTCGCGCCACCGAGCAGGAGCTTGAACTGCACATGGCGCGTCTGGAGGCCATTGCCAAGTCAGCCGGTGGCCCGGCGCTGTGGCAGCAGCTGTCCGAAGCAAACTGAGGCAATTTGCCGCGCAGGGGCGCTGGCGACCTTCTACCCTGAGGTGACAAAGCTGTTACCCGGAGGAAGCGCCCGCCCATGTACAAGGACCTCAAGTTCCCCGTCCTGATCGTGCATCGCGATATCAAGGCCGATACGGTCGCAGGCGAGCGTGTTCGCGGTATTGCCCAGGAGCTGGCCCAGGACGGCTTCACCATCCTGCCGGCCGTCGATTACGCCGAAGGCCGCCTGGTCGCCGCGACCCATCATGGCCTGGCGTGCATGCTGATTGCCGCCGAAGGTGCTGGCGAAAATACCCACCTTTTACAGAACATGGTCGAGCTGATTCGCCTGGCCAGGGTGCGCGCACCGCACTTGCCGATCTTCGCCCTGGGCGAGCAGGTGACCCTGGAGAATGCTCCCGCCGATGTCATCAGTGAGCTTAACCAGCTGCGCGGCATCCTCTACCTGTTTGAAGACACCGTGCCGTTTCTCGCCCGCCAGGTGGCGCGGGCTGCGCACAGTTATCTGGATGGCCTGCTGCCGCCGTTTTTCAAAGCGCTGGTGCAGCACACCGCGCAATCGAACTACTCATGGCACACTCCCGGCCATGGCGGTGGCGTGGCCTATCGCAAAAGCCCGGTCGGCCAGGCCTTTCACCAGTTCTTCGGGGAGAACACCCTGCGCTCGGACCTGTCGGTGTCGGTCCCTGAGTTGGGCTCGCTGCTCGACCACACCGGGCCCCTGGCAGCTGCCGAGGCGCGGGCGGCAAAGAACTTCGGCGCCGACCATACTTTCTTCGTGATCAACGGCACTTCGACCGCCAACAAGATCGTCTGGCACTCGATGGTCGGCCGTGATGACCTGGTGCTGGTGGACCGCAACTGCCACAAGTCGGTGGTCCACGCGATCATCATGACCGGGGCCATCCCCTTGTACCTGTGCCCCGAACGCAACGAGCTGGGCATCATCGGGCCGATCCCGCTGAGTGAGTTCAGCCCGGTATCGATCCAGGCCAAGATCCAGGCCAATCCTTTGGCCCGGGGTCGCCCGCCCAAGGTCAAGCTGGCGGTGGTAACCAATTCCACCTACGACGGGCTGTGCTACAACGCCGAGCTGATCAAGCAGGAACTGGGCAACAGTGTCGAGGTGTTGCACTTCGATGAGGCCTGGTATGCCTATGCGGCGTTTCACGAGTTCTTCCGCGGGCGCTACGCCATGGGCACTTCGCGCAGCGCCGACAGCCCGCTGGTGTTCAGCACGCATTCGACCCACAAGCTGCTGGCGGCCTTCAGCCAGGCTTCGATGATCCATGTGCAGGACGGCGGTGCCCGGCAGCTGGACCGCGATCGCTTCAACGAAGCCTTCATGATGCACATTTCCACGTCGCCGCAGTACAGCATCCTCGCCTCGCTGGATGTGTCGTCGGCGATGATGGAAGGCCCGGCCGGGCGCTCCTTGCTGCAGGAAATGTTCGATGAGGCGCTGAGCTTTCGCCGGGCCATGGCCAACCTGCGTGAGCACATGGCTGCGGATGACTGGTGGTTCAGCATCTGGCAGCCACCGCTGGGTGAGGGTGCAAGGCAGGTCAAGACCGAAGACTGGCTGCTGCAGCCCCAGGCCGACTGGCATGGTTTTGGCGATGTCAGTGACGACTACGTGCTGCTCGACCCGATCAAGGTCACCCTGGTGATGCCGGGCCTCAGCGCCGGCGGTGCCTTGAGCGAGCACGGGATTCCGGCCGCGGTGGTCAGCAAGTTTCTCTGGGAGCGCGGCCTGGTGGTGGAGAAGACCGGGCTTTACACCTTCCTGGTGCTGTTCTCGATGGGCATCACCAAGGGCAAATGGAGCACGCTGCTGACCGAGCTGCTCGAGTTCAAGCGTAACTACGATGCCAATACCGATTTACTCGAAAGCCTGTCCTGTGTCGCCGGTCTCGATCCTGTGCGCTACCAAGGGTTGGGGCTGCGGGATTTGTGTGACCAACTGCATGCCTGTTACCGCAGTAATGCCACTGCCAAGCAGCTCAAACGGCTGTTCACGCGCTTGCCTGAAGTGGTGATGAAACCCGCCGATGCCTATGACCGGATGGTGCGCGGGGAGGTCGAAGCGGTACCGATCGAGCAGTTGCTCGGGCGAATCGCTGCCGTGATGCTGGTGCCCTATCCGCCGGGAATTCCGTTGATCATGCCGGGGGAGCGCTTTACCGAGGCGACGCGTTCTATCATCGACTACCTGGCTTTTGCCGCCGCCTTTGACAGCGGTTTTCCCGGGTTTGTCGCGGATGTGCATGGGCTGCAGCATGAAACCACAGCGCAGGGGCGGGTCTATACCGTCGATTGCATCAAGGTGTGAGCAGGGTCAGGGAATACGGATGATTTCCACACCACTCTGTACCAGCTCGAAGCGATCTTCACCCAGGTGGTTGACCCGGTCGCCGATTGCCAGCCTATAGGTAGTAATCGGCAGGGGTGCGCCACTACCGTCGGCCTGCAGGGTGGCTTCCTGGAACTCATGAACGGGATAGATGCGGCCCTCTGCGTCCCGTGCATGAAACTGTCCGACCAGTACTGCTGTCATTTACCGTGCAACCTCTGAAGAAATAAGGATCTGTCAGGCATAGACCACTGTTTTGCCTGGTAAGTTTTGCCCGCCTGGAAAAAAACTTCAGGGCCGCACGGGATCATCTATACCTACAACTCCCTTTGTTCTCCACGTCAGGAAATTGCCATGAGCCAGGTGTACTCAGTCGCCGTCGTCGTCGGCAGCTTGCGCAAGGAATCCCTCAACCGCAAGGTCGCCCGTGCGCTGGCGGAGCTCGCGCCGTCCAACCTCAAGCTGCACAACGTCGAAATCGGCGAGCTGGCCTTGTACAACGAAGATATCGACGCCAATCCGCCACAGGCCTACAAGACCTTCCGCGAGCAGATTCGCAGCAGTGATGCGGTGCTGTTCGTGACCCCGGAGTACAACCGCTCGGTGCCGGGGGTATTGAAAAATGCGATTGATGTGGGCTCGCGGCCTTATGGCCAGAGCGCCTGGAGTGGCAAGCCGGGGGCGGTGATCAGCGTGTCGCCGGGGGCGGTGGGCGGCTTTGGCGCCAACCATCACCTGCGCCAGTCGCTGGTGTTCCTCGATGTGCCGTGCATGCAGCAGCCGGAAGCGTACATCAGCGGGGCAGGGACGCTGTTCGATGAGCACGGCAAGCTGTCGGAGAAGACCCGGCCATTCCTGCAGACCTTTATCGACAAGTTTGCCGTGTGGGTCGAGCGTCACCAGAAGTGAGGCAGCTAATCGCGGGGCAAGCCCGCTCCTACCTGTAGGAGCGGGCTTGCCCCGCGATGGTGGGGTTACACCGCCTGCGGCATCTCGCCTCGCGCCAGGCGCTTGTTGATGTCGGCAATCACTTGCGGCAACTCGTTGATGGTGTCGATCAGGTAGTGCGGGCGCGAGCCTTCGAACAGCGCATGAATGCGCTTGCGCTCGCTGTCGAGCGTCTCCAAGGCCAGGGCGCGGTAACCTTCGTAGGTCAGGCCCAGGGCGTTGCCCGAACACACCAGCGCCACCGTCCACATGCCGGCACGACGGCCTTCGAGGATGCCCGGCACAGTGTCATCGACCTTGACGCAGGCGGCGACATCATCGATCCCCAGGGCAATCACATTGGCCAGGGCCTGGGCCGGCCATGGGCGGCCGTTCGGAGTTTCGTCGGTAGCCACCACATGATCGGCCACGTAGCCGTTCTGCGCGGCCAGCTCCACTACCTTGTCCATCACCACTTTCGGGTAGCCCGAGCACGAGCCGATCTTCAGGCCATCTTTGCGCAGCCCGGTCAGGGTCTCGAGGGCGCCTGGGATCAGCGCCGAGTGCACGGCAATCTTCTCGATCTGCAGGGGCATGAAGCGTTCGTAGAGGGCGGTGACGTCAGCATCGGTCGGCGTGCGGCCGAACACCTTGCGGTAGCGCTCGGCGATCTGTGGCTGGTCGCACAGGGTGCGGATGTGGTCCCACTTGCCCATGCCCATCGGGCCGCGGGCTTCTTCGATGGACACCTCGACATCGAATTCGGCGAAGGCCTCGACGAAGATCTGGGTCGGGGCGAAGGAGCCAAAGTCGACCACGGTGCCGGCCCAGTCGAGGATCGCGGCTTGCAGGTGTGTCGGGTTGCTGTAGTTCATGTTCAGGGTTCCTTGAGCGGGTGGTTTCGCTGATCAGGTAGAAAGAATTCGAGGTGTCAGATGTCCAGCACTTCCATTTCCCGCAGGACCTCGGCGATGGCGTTGACCGCAGCCTGCATGCCGTCCGGGCCAACGCAACCGATGCAGCCGACGCGGAAGGTTTCGACCTGGGTCAACTTGCCCGGGTAGAGGATGAAGCCCTTGGCCTTGACCCGCTCGTAAAAGTCCTTGAACTGGTAGCGCGGATCGTTCGGGGCATGAAAGGTGACGATGATCGGCGCCTGGATCTCGGCTGGCAGGAAGCTGTGCAAACCGATGGCGGCCATGCCGTCGAGCAGGGTCTTGCAGTTGCTGGCGTAACGCCGATGACGCGCGGGCAGGCCGCCTTCTTCGTTGTATTGCAACAAGGCTTCGTGCAGCGCCGCCACCACGTGGGTCGGCGGGGTGAAGCGCCATTGGCCGGTTTTGGCCATGTAGGCATGTTGGTCCTGCAGGTCCATGGCCAGCGACGGTGAGTTGCCTGCGGCGGTGGCCAGCGACTGTTTGTTGGCAAACACGAAGCCCATGCCGGGTACGCCTTCCAGGCATTTGCCTGAGGCGGCGATCAGGGCATCGAACGGCACTTGGCGGGCATCGATCGGCAAGGCGCCGAACGAACTCATGGCATCGATGATCAGGCGCTTGCCGTGGCCGGCGATAACCCGGGCGATCTCAGGCAGCGGGTTGAGAATGCCGGTACTGGTTTCGCAATGAATCAACGCCACGTGGGTGATGCTGCTATCGGCGGCCAGCAGGCGATCGACGTCAGCAGCGGTAGTGGGCTCGTCTTCGGCGGTTTCGAAAGTGCTGTAGGCGCGCCCCAGCACCTTGCAGATCTTCGCCAGGCGCTGGCCATAGGCGCCATTGATCAGCACCAGGACCTTGCCGTCGCGAGGCACCAGGGTGCCGATGGCGGCTTCAACGGCAAAGGTGCCGCTGCCTTGCAGGGGCACGCAGTGGTGGCTGTCGGCACCGTTGACGATGGCCAGCAGTTGCTCGCAGAGGCTTGCGGTCAGCTGGTTGAAATCGCGGTCCCAGGAGCCCCAGTCGACCATCATCGCTTGGCGGGTACGGGCCGAGGTGGTCAGGGGGCCGGGGGTCAGCAGGATAGGGGCGTTACTCATTCCGGTAATCCTCACAAGCGGTGGGCTGAATCTACGGGGCCTAAGTTGCAATTCCGTGCGCTATCAATCAAATTGTTTGTTGTTATGCCAGCCATAAGTCAGGCCGATAGATATGAACCTGTTCCAGCTCCGCGCCTTCGATGCAGTGGCCCGTGAGGGCAGCTTTACCCGCGCCGCCAACCGCCTGTTCATCAGCCAGCCGGCGGTGACCGGGCATATCAAGGCGTTGGAGGAGCATTACCAGATCACCCTGCTGCGCCGCACCGCCCGGCGGGTAGAACTGACCGAGGAGGGCATACGCCTGGCGGCCATCACCCGCGCCATGTTCGGTCTGGTCGAAGAAGCGCAGGTGATGCTTGAGGCCAACCGGCAGTTGCTCACCGGGCGTCTGGAAGTGGCCGCTGACGGCCCGCACCGGGTCATGCCGATGCTGGCGCAACTGCGTGCGGCTTACCCGGGCATCACCGTCAACCTGCGCCTGGGCAACGCCCAGGAAACCCTGGCGGCGCTGCTCTGCGAGCATGCCGACGTGGCGGTCCTGACCGAAGTCGAACCGCGCAAGGGCCTGTACCTGCAAAGCCTCGGTGATTCACGGATCTGCGCTTTGCTACCGGCCGGGCACGTTTGGGCGGGCAGTACAGGTGAGCTGCAGTTGAGGGAACTGGACGCACAGATCATGGTGCTGCGCGAACCCAGCTCGATCACCCGCCGCACGTTCGATCAGGCCTGCAGTGAGGCCGGTGTTCAGCCGCGGGTGCTGCTGGAGCTCGACAGCCGCGAAGCAGTGACTGAAGCCGTGGCGGCCGAGCTTGGCATTGGCATCGTATCTTCGATGGAAATCAGCCATGACCCGCGGGTGGTGGCGCGGCCCATTGCCGGAGCGGGGCTGGTCAACCAGCACATGATCGGCTGCCTGGAACGGCGTCGCGAACTGCGTCTGATCCAGGCGTTTCTCAGCCTGGCGCCGGTGGTATGAGGAGGTGCTGGCATTTTCCGGGCGGGCCTCTAAGATGGCGGTCAAACAAGACGGGCAAGGCGAAAGACTGCTGATGGCGGAGAAAGACACCATCTCCATGCAACTGGTGCGTGAAGCGCTGCTGGAAAGTTGCGCGCCGGGTGCGCCGAGCCAGGCCTTGCTCAATCGCGTCGGTATCGACCCGGCGCAGTTGGACCAGGCCCAGGCGCGGGTACCGGCCAGCGCCTATGCGCAGCTTTGGCGTTTGCTGGCCCGGCGTTGCCACGATGAATTTTTTTGCATGGACCCACGCGGCCTGCGCACGGGTAGCCTGGCCTTTCTCTGTCGCTCATCTATGGCTCAGCCGACCCTGGGTGCAGGGCTCGAGACCGCCCTGACTTTTCTCGGGCTGATGCTCGAGCATCTGCAGCCGGTGCTGGTGCGCCAGCAGAGCCTCGCGGAAATTGTCATCGGCGAGCCGCAGGATGCGCCGCGCAGGCCCTTTACCTACTTCACCTTCTGGATGATCGTGCATGGCGTGGCCTGCTGGCTGGCCGGGCGGCGCATTCCGATCCTGGCCATCGAGCTGCGCTGTGCCGAGCCGCCGTTCTGCGACGACTACCGGGTGATGTTCTCGGAAAACCTGCAGTTCGGCCGTCCACGCACGCGGATGATCTTCGCCGCCGATTGCCTGGACCTGCCACTCAAGCGCACGCCGGAAGAGCTCCAACGCTTTCTGGCCGAGGCACCGGCCAACATTCTGGTCAAGTACCGCGACCCGGACAGCCTGGCCCGGCGTATCAAGGCAACGCTGCGTCGGTTGCCAGCCGGGGAGTGGCCGGAAACCGAAGCGCTGGCCCAGCAACTATGCATATCGGCCTCGACCCTGCGCCGGCGCCTGGCCGAAGAGGGCACGACCTACCAAGCCCTCAAGGACAGCGTGCGCAAAGAGCTGGCGATCACCTGGCTGGCAGAAGCCGAGGTCGGTTTCGCCGAGATTGCCGCGCGCTTGGGTTTCGCCGACACCAGCTCGTTCTACAAAGCCTTTCGCAAGTGGACCGGCTCCAACCCCGGTCATTACCGCAGCCTGATCCTGCCCCACGACATCTGACTGGCCAAACCAGTCATCCAGATTGACAGCTTTGACCATTGTCCCGGCAGGTGTCTGGCGCGACTATCTTCAGATCAATCGTTTTATTCCAACAATAAAAAACGAGGAGTCTGGCGATGCGTGATTACCGTGCCGCGGCGCAAGGATTCAACTACCCGCATACCGCTGCGGCTGCCCTGCAAGGCAGCCTTGAAGCGCTCAACGCCTGCGTCGAGTGCTGCGACCGGCATGTCGGCGGCAATCGTATTGCACTGAACTGCGAAGGCCGCGAGGGTAGCAGCGCCCAGTACAGCTTCGAGCAACTGCAGCAATCTGCCGCGCGCCTGGCCAATGTGCTCAGGGCTCAGGGTGTAGGCGCCGGCGACCGGGTTGCCGGCTTGATGCCGCGTACGGTCGAGTTGCTGATCACCGTGTTGGCCACCTGGCGCCTGGGCGCAGTCTACCAGCCGCTGTTCACCGCTTTTGGCCCCAAGGCTATCGAACACCGGCTGGAACAGTCCGGGGCCAAGGTGGTGGTCACCGAGCCGCTCAATCGCAGCAAGCTCGACGAGGTCCATGACTGCCCGACAATCATCTGTGTTGGTGCCGCCAACGACGCCAGCGATATCGACTTTCACATGGCGCTGGCAGCAGCCGATGATCATTGCGAGCCGGTGCTGCTGGGGGGCGACGCACCGTTCCTGCTGATGTTCACTTCCGGCACTACCGGCCCGGCCAAGCCGCTGGAAGTGCCGCTGCGGGCCATCGTCGCCTTTCAGGGCTACATGCGCGATGCCATCGACCTGCGCCCTGAAGACAACTTCTGGAACCTTGCTGATCCTGGCTGGGCCTACGGGCTTTACTACGCCGTGACCGGGCCGCTGGCCCTGGGCCATGCCACTACCTTTTTCGATGGACCGTTCAGCGTCGAAAGTACCTGTCGGGTCATCAACAAGTACGCGATCAGCAACCTGGCGGGCTCGCCCACCGCCTATCGCCTGTTGATCGCTGCCGGCAGCGAATTCAGCGCGCCGATCAAGGGCCGCCTGCGGGTGGTCAGCAGTGCCGGCGAGCCGCTCAACCCGGAAGTGATCCGCTGGTTTGCCGACGAGCTGGGAGTGACCATCCACGACCATTACGGGCAGACCGAACTGGGCATGGTGCTGTGCAACCACCACGGCCTGGAGCACCCGGTGCACCTGGGGGCGGCCGGCTTTGCCATTCCCGGCCACCGTATCGTGGTGCTGGATGAGCAGCACAATGAACTGCCAGCCGGGCAGCCGGGCATTCTCGCCGTGGACCGCGAGCAGTCGCCGCTGTGCTGGTTTGCTGGCTACCACGGTTTGCCGACCAAAGCCTTCGTCGGCAGGTACTACCTGAGCGGTGACACCGTGGAGCTCAACCCCGATGGCAGTATCAGCTTCGTTGGCCGCAGTGATGATGTGATCACCACCTCCGGCTACCGGGTCGGGCCGTTCGATGTCGAGAGCGCTCTGATCGAACACCCGGCGGTGATCGAGGCCGCCGTGGTTGGCAAACCGGACCCGGAGCGTACCGAACTGATCAAGGCGTTCGTGGTGCTGGCAAGCGCTCAGCAACCCAGCGAAGAACTGGCCGAGGCACTAAAGCAGCACGTCCGCCAGCGCCTGTATGCCCACGCCTATCCACGGGAAATCGAATTCGTCAGCGAGCTGCCCAAGACCCCGAGCGGCAAGCTGCAGCGTTTCATCCTGCGCAACCAGGAAATAGCCAAACAACAAGCCGCGCTGGCTTCGACTGCCAGCGCCTGAGGAACGACCATCATGCAGATTGCCAACAAGAACTTCATCGTCAGCGGCGCAGCTTCCGGGCTGGGCGCCGCTACCGCACAGATGCTCATCGAGGCTGGAGCCCAGGTGATGCTGGTCGACCTCAATGCCGAGGCGGTCGCTGCCAAGGCCCAGGCGCTGGGTAGCAAGGCGCACTTTGCGGTTGCCGATATCAGTCAGGAGAGCGCCGCCAAGGCCGCGGTCGATGCCGCCGTTGCCGCGTTCGGCAGTCTCCATGGCCTGATCAACTGCGCCGGTATCGTCGGCGCCGAAAAGGTCCTGGGCAAGAATGGCCCCCATGGCCTGGACAGCTTCAGCCGGGTGATCAACGTCAACCTGATCGGCAGCTTCAACCTGCTGCGCCTGGCCGCTGCAGCCATGGCCGAAGGTGAAGCGGGCGCTGATGGTGAGCGTGGGGTGATCATCAACACCGCCTCGATTGCCGCCTACGACGGCCAGATCGGTCAGGCCGCCTACGCCGCCTCCAAGGGCGCGATCGCCAGCCTGACCTTGCCTGCGGCCCGTGAACTGGCGCGCTTCGGCATCCGTGTGATGACCATCGCACCGGGCATTTTCGAAACCCCGATGATGGCCGGCATGACCCAGGAAGTGCGCGATTCTCTGGCGGCCGGAGTACCGTTCCCGCCACGCCTGGGCCGCCCGCAGGAATACGCTGCGCTGGCCCGCCACATCATTGAAAACAGCATGCTCAACGGTGAGGTGATCCGTCTTGACGGCGCCTTGCGCATGGCTGCCAAGTAATTTTCGGAGTAGACAATCATGACACTCGCCAATGATCCGATCGTAATCGTCAGCGCCGTGCGCACGCCCATGGGCGGCCTGCAGGGCGACCTGAAAAGCCTGACCGCGCCGCAACTGGGTGCTGCGGCCATCCGCGCCGCTGTCGAGCGTGCCGGGGTAGCGCCTGACAGCGTCGAACAGGTGCTGTTCGGCTGCGTACTGCCGGCAGGCCTGGGCCAGGCGCCAGCGCGCCAGGCGGCCCTGGGCGCCGGTTTGAACAAGGGCACCACCTGCACCACCCTGAACAAGATGTGCGGCTCGGGCATGCAGGCGGCGATCATGGCCCACGACCTGCTGCTGGCCGGCAGCGCTGATGTGGTTGTGGCTGGCGGCATGGAAAGCATGTCCAACGCCCCGTACCTGCTGGACAAGGCCCGTAGCGGCTACCGCATGGGCCACGGCAGGATCATCGACCACATGTTCTTCGACGGCCTCGAAGACGCCTACGACAAGGGCCGCCTGATGGGCACCTTTGCCGAGGACTGCGCCGAGAACAATGGTTTTACCCGTGAGCAGCAGGATGACTTCGCCATTGCCTCGCTGACCCGCGCGCAGCAGGCGATCAAGGATGGCAGTTTTGCCAGCGAGATCGTCCCGGTCGAAGTGACCGAGGGCAAGACCCAGCGCCTGGTCAGCGACGACGAGCAGCCGCCCAAGGCTCGCCTGGACAAGATCCCTCAGCTCAAGCCGGCCTTCCGCGACGGCGGCACGGTGACCGCGGCCAACTCCAGCTCGATCTCCGATGGTGCTGCAGCGCTGGTGCTGATGCGCCGTTCCCAGGCCGAGCAGCAAGGTTTGAAGCCGTTGGCGGTGATCCATGGGCACGCGGCGTTCGCCGATGCCCCGGCGCTGTTCCCCACCGCACCGATCGGCGCCATCGACAAGCTGATCAAGCGCACTGGCTGGAGCCTGGCCGAGGTCGATCTGTTCGAAATCAACGAAGCCTTTGCCGTGGTCACCCTGGCGGCGATGAAGCACCTGGACCTGCCGCACGACAAGGTCAACGTCCATGGTGGCGCTTGCGCCCTGGGCCATCCGATCGGCGCGTCGGGCGCGCGCATCCTCGTCACCCTGCTGGCGGCCCTGCGCCAGAAAGGCCTGCATCGTGGCATTGCAGCGATCTGCATCGGCGGCGGTGAAGCCACGGCCATGGCCGTCGAGTGTCTGTACTGAGGTGCACCATGCTAATCAATGACGAACAACAGCAAATCAGCGACGCCGTCCGCCAGTTCGCCCAGGAGCGCCTACGGCCCTTTGCCGAACAATGGGACCGCGAACATCGCTTCCCTAAAGAGGCAATCGAGGAGATGGCCGGGCTGGGCCTGTTCGGCATGCTGGTGCCGGAGCAGTGGGGCGGTAGCGACACCGGTTACGTGGCCTACGCCATGGCTCTGGAAGAAATCGCCGCCGGCGATGGTGCCTGCTCGACCATCATGAGCGTGCACAACTCGGTGGGCTGCGTGCCCATCCTCAAGTTTGGCAACGACCAGCAGAAGCAGCAGTTCCTCACACCGCTGGCCAGCGGCGCCATGCTCGGCGCCTTTGCCCTGACCGAGCCGCAAGCCGGTTCCGATGCCAGCAGCCTGAAGACCCGCGCCCGGCGTGACGGCGATCATTACGTGCTGAACGGCTGCAAGCAGTTCATCACCTCCGGGCAGAACGCTGGCGTGGTCATCGTGTTTGCAGTCACCGACCCCGAGGCCGGCAAGCGCGGCATCAGCGCCTTCATCGTGCCCACCGATTCAGCGGGTTACCAGGTGGCGCGGGTTGAAGACAAACTCGGCCAGCACGCCTCCGACACCTGCCAGATCGTCTTTGACGACGTGCGCGTGCCGGTAGCCAACCGCCTGGGCGAGGAGGGCGAAGGCTACAAGATTGCCCTGGCCAACCTCGAAGGCGGCCGGATCGGTATTGCCTCGCAATCGGTGGGCATGGCCCGCGCCGCCTTCGAGGTGGCCCGTGACTATGCCCGCGAGCGCGAAAGCTTCGGCAAGCCGTTGATCGAACATCAGGCCGTGGCCTTCCGCCTGGCCGACATGGCTACCCGTGTTGCCGTGGCCCGGCAGATGGTCCTGCATGCTGCGGCGCTGCGCGATGCCGGGCGTCCGGCCCTGGTCGAAGCGTCAATGGCCAAGCTGTTCGCCTCGGAAATGGCCGAAAAGGTCTGTTCGGACGCCTTGCAGACCCTCGGCGGTTATGGCTATCTGAGCGACTTTCCGCTGGAGCGCATCTACCGCGATGTGCGGGTCTGCCAGATCTATGAAGGCACCAGCGATATTCAGCGCATGGTCATTGCGCGCAATCTTTGAAGGGAGCAGCTTGCATGTCATTTGAAACCATTCTGTTGGACATCCACGGCAAGGTCGGCCTGGTCACCCTCAACCGCCCCCAGGCGCTCAATGCCCTGAACGCGCAGATTGTCGGCGAGATCAACCAGGCCCTGGACCAGCTCGAAGCCGACCCGAACATCGGTTGCGTGGTGCTGACCGGCTCCGCCAAGGCGTTCGCGGCTGGCGCCGACATCAAGGAAATGGCCGACCTGCGCTACCCGCAGATCTACGTCGATGACCTGTTCAGCGACGCTGATCGCATCGCCAACCGGCGCAAGCCGATCATCGCTGCGGTGTCCGGCTTTGCCCTGGGCGGCGGTTGTGAGCTGGCGATGATGTGCGACTTCATCCTTGCTGCCGATAACGCCAAGTTTGGCCAGCCGGAAATCAACCTCGGTGTGCTGCCGGGCATGGGCGGCACCCAGCGCCTGACCCGTGCGGTGGGCAAGGCCAAGGCCATGGAACTGTGCCTGAGCGGCCGCCTGATGGGCGCCGAGGAAGCCGAGCGCGCTGGCCTGGTGGCGCGCGTGGTACCGCAAGCCGAGCTGCTGGAAGAGGCGCTGAAGGTGGCGGCGACCATCGCCAGCAAGTCGATCCCGATGACCATGATGGTCAAGGAAAGCGTCAACCGCGCGTTTGAGGTCAACCTGGCCGAGGGCGTACGCTTCGAGCGCCGGGTGTTCCATGCGGCCTTCGCCACCGAAGACCAGAAGGAAGGAATGGCCGCCTTTATCGCCAAGCGTGAGGCGCAGTTCAAGGATCGTTGAAATGGATCGGGCGCTGCTGCCAGCGCCCGATTTTCTCCCGTCACTCCTTGAAAAACCATTGCCGAGCCGCCGCCAGGCTTATCGGCCCGCGGTGCACCACCTTGTTGCCTTCGACGAACTGCCCGCGGTCATAGCGCTGACTGGCAAGCTTCAGGTGTGCGGCCTTGAAGTCGTCGACCGGGGTGTTCTCGGCCGCGTAGTGAAAGTGCGCATACCACAAGGGTTTGTTGGCGTGCAGCACCACGTACTCATCCAGGTACTCCTGCGCCCAATCCCGGGTACTGGCCAGCGACTTGCGCTTGACCAGGCGTTTGAGTTTCACCTGGCCCTTGCCCAGCAAGTACTCCAGCTCGCGCATGCTCGGTGCTTGCGCCAGGGCAGCCTCTATCCTCAGTTGCTCGCCGGTATGCAACAGTTCGTCAGCGACTTCATCCAGCCGCTTGATCTGCAGGGCTGCGTCCGTATTGCCCGCCGCCTGATCGGTCTGGTTGTTCCGCGTCAGCGCCCGTTCGATGGCCTGGCGCTGCGCGGTCAGTGCAAGCCGTCGGCGATCGGCTATTTCCTCGATTTCGATTGGCAGGTAGGTGCTTCTGCCCTGGTTTTTCAGGCGCTGGATATCTTGCCTGGCCAGAGCGGTAAGACGCATGCCTTCACGCAGCAGGGCACCCAGCTCGGCGTCTGCGACCTGTGGAGGTAGCGCTTGCTCGAGGGATAGGGGCTCCCAGGTACCGGTAAGCGGATCTTCACGGTAGGACGCACGGATACTGTCGTCCTGTGGGTTGTGGATGTCGACGATACCTTCACTGTCGCGTCGCTGCTGTCCTAGCAGCACGCCCTCATCGCGGGTTTCGATCAGCCCTGGCACTTGCCGGTGCAACTGACGCAGGCTGCTGCGCTCAAGCAGCGGTTGCGGGTACTCGTCAAGGTCGGCGCGGGTCTCCTTGAGCATCAACGCCAGGTCGGTTTCGAGCCTGGACACCAGGCTGTCGGCGGCCTGCTGACCGGGCAGCAGGTTTTTCAGATTGCCCAGTTGGCGCAGCGCCGTGCTGAAATGGCGCTGGATGTTGTCCAGTACGCGGGCATGAACCTCTGCCTGCTCACGGCTCAAGGCCTGCAGGTTCATGCGCTGCAGCATGCCCTGCTCGAGGTTGCGCCAGCTGTGTTCCAGCCAGTAATCGCTTTCGCTGGCATCCTCGCTTGCCTCCACCAGCCTCAAGCGGTTGCTCATCACCTCGCTGCGCAGGGTGTACCAGTACAACCGCGATGCGGGGCGGGTGGCAGGTTCGTTGAGGCTCAGTTCCATCATCTGGATAGTGGGTTGACGGATGCTGGACAGCTTGTGCAGTTGCTCGCGGGTAGCGCTCAGGGTTTCGCTATGGCTGATCAGTTTGCCGAGCAAAAGCTCGATCTGGTCGAGCAGATCGACCTGCATTGAATGTTCGCTTGAGCCTGGCTCAGGCAAGACTCCGTCGGTTTCCCTGACCGACTGGACAAAGCGCTGGCGCAACGGTTTGTACAGTTTGCCCAGGGTCGAAAGCATGGACAGCTGGCAACGTGCTCGTTCAAACAGGGTTTTTGCCTGCAGTGTCTTGTACTGGTTGAGGGGGCGTTTTTCATTGCGTTCACGCAGCGTCTCTCGGTGTCGCTCGAAGTCCTGGGACAACGTTTCCATCTTGGCCAGATAGCCTTGCAGAATGCGCGGGTCGGTGTCGTCGGTGAGCTGCCGGGCAAATGCCTGCAGACGTTGTTGGCTGGCCAGTGCCTCGGCTTGCTGCGTGCGTAATGTCTGATCCAGGTTGTCGATCGACTGCTCCAGGTCAGCAGGCTTGAGGCGATTGCGCAGAGGCTGCCCGCCGCGCAGGCGCAAGCGCAGATCGAGTGTCCAGCGCAGGGCCTCATCTCTTCTCAGCCAGGGCCCGGCGATAATGCGCGGTTGGTCGATGGCGGCATCGAATTGCACTGGGTAGGCGCGGGCGCCCTGGGCGAAATAGAGTTGTTCGTTGTGCAGGTACAAGCCCTGCAGCGCCCCGTCCTGGATGGGGGAGCCGAGCATGGAGGGTGACAGCGGGCTGGCCAGGCTTTCCAGGTGGGTGCTTTGCTGGGCTGTGAGGCGGTGGTCCGGGCGCGCCCAACTGAAGGTCAGCTCGGCCTGCGGTTCGGCTAGCGCCGGGGTGACTGGCGGTTTTGCCGGCACAAGTGCGTGGCTGGGCCGCCTGCGCACCGCTGGCCTGATGCCCAGCCGGCGGGTGGCGTGCACGAACAGGACCATGGCGATGTTGATCAGCAGGTCGGCGAACGCCTGGCGATGTTCACCGGGACTGTTTTGTACATCGCTCACCAGCAGGCGCTTGGCGCTGTCGAGGACCTGAATCATCCAGGCGACCTTGGCCACACTGCCATCGAACAAGGGCAGCAAGGTGTTGAACATCAGCCAACCCAGTTGCTTCCAGGCGTCCCAGCGCGATTGTGCGGTGCTGGTCGAGTGGCGCTTGGCCCGGTCGACCAGCTCCTGGGCGCTGGCCTGGTAGATCAGGTCGTGCACGGCACCTTTGGCCAGGGCCACACCCAGGCGGGCAGGCGCAGGCGTCTGCAGCGGTTCGAACTCGGCGCCAGGGACGAAGCGGTGAATGTGCGGCTCACGCAGGCCGCCCTTGGCATAAATCGGACGCGTATGTTCAGGCAGACGGTCGAGCAAGTCATCCTGCAACGGACCGGTGCTGGCGAACGCGTCGAACAGGGCGATCCGGTCGTGAAACTCCAGCAGCGGGTCAGTATGCAATGGGCGATACAGCACGCAAGGGCCTTGCCTGACATCGCCAGGTTCGATCAGCCAGGCATTGAGTAGCGTATCGGCAGCAGCGCCGCTTGCGCGCAGCAGGGTCAGGGGCCTGAGTACGAAGGCCCCGGGCAAGGCGTGGGCGAACAGCGCGTCCACCGCCTGGCAGGCCGGCAGGCTGATGCGCTTGTCGCGCAGATGCAGCTCCAGCGCCAGCAGCGGCAACTGCGTCTTCAGCTGCGTACCGAACAGTGTCCGCCGCGCCTGCACCTGGTCGGGGTCGTCGAGCAATTGCCGTTGCAAGGTTTGTGGATACTGCCCGCCGATGTCCAGTTCACTCACCAGGGTGCGCACATAGGCTTCATTCATCCAGTCGGGCAGGTGGGCACCGCTGAGTAACTGCAGGCTCACAGTGCCTGCGGCCAGCACACCGAGGTTGTCGATGGCCAGCTGTGCGAGGGAAAAATTGACGACCTTGACGACGCCATCGGTGATCAGGCTGCCTTGCCCGGGGATGGCGCTGGCGATGACTTGATGATTGCTGATCATTACGTCGCTGGCATTGAATCCCGCACCGGGGTGATCGTGCTCGATCCTCGCGTCCAGGGCCTTGCAGGCGAAGACCTCGGCGGTGTCGATGTCATCACGCCAGGTTTTGCCGGCGGCCTCTGTGTGTGATTGAGCGTGGTTGATCAACAAGGTGCTGTAGCGGATGGCCAGCTCGCTGTCGAGTAGCCATGCCGGCAGCAGGAAGGCGATCTGGTTCTGTCGCTCAAGCTCCTGGGCGGTACACAGGTCCAGCATCGAGGTCGAGCGATCAATGATGGCGTTGAGCGCTGCCGCCTGCTCAGGCGTTCTCGATGCCAAGGCGATGACTTCGATCAAGCGCAAATGTTGTTTGAGAAAGCCGGCGGCCTGGGCTTCGAAGGCCGATGTTGCCGGTTGGCTGAACTGAGCTTGTGGAGCCGTGGATAGCAACGACCTGGGCCAGTTCATAGCTAGCATGTCGAGAAAACCCTGGGTTGACTCGAAGGGCGCCAGCGCACCCACCAGGGTAAACAGGATGGCCACTTGGGCTTTTGGTGGATCGGGAAAATCTTCGATCAGCAAGGCACTGGACAGGTCGGCATCGATAACCTGTGCTGGCGTCAGGTCAACCGTCACCTGCCGGACGCTCAAGCCTTGCAGATTGGCGAACCGGCTGCGTTGCCACGGTGTCGGAAAGGCCGCAACGATGCCGGCGGTGGCCGCTTGAGCCAGGGTTAGCTTGCCGGCGTTGACACTGACATCGATCGCATTCTTCATCAGCCTTTGCAGGTAGCTGGCGTACCAGCTCCAGGGCGTTTCACCGCGCTCGTCACTCAAGCTCCAGAAATCAACCAGCGCCTGCAGGAAGGCTTCAACGATCAAGGGGCCACAATCGTTAATCAGCAGTTCAAGGGTATGCAGGTCGACATTGAGTTGTACATCCTGGCCCTGTTGCGGGTAGCGGCTGAGATAGTCCTCGCCGTCATTCAGGTTCAAGGTGCTGCCCAGGCGGTATCGCTCGATCAGGACTTGAGGCAACTGGCGGATATGAACTTGAGCTTCGGTGTGGCTGATCAGATAGAGCGTCAGCGGATTGTGTTGCAGTGGCAGTCGTCGTTGGCCCCAGTGCTCAAGCAGGATCTGGCCGGCGATTTCGAGCAGGGCGGGACGCTTGACGAAGCGCTTGGCGACCGCGCAGCTCAAGGTCGCCTGTTCGGCAATGGACTGATGGGGCGAAGGGGCGGTCATCTGGCGAGGCTTCCAAAACAGGGGGAAGCGCCATATGACGCCCGCACGCGCCTGAGCAGGCGGTAGCCGGTTACCACCCAGGCGTACTACCAATTGACGAGACGGCACCTGCCAAGGGCCGATTCGCGCCTGCCGTGCGGCTGCTTACCATCGAGCCAGCTGCCTGTCATGCCGACAGGCCCGCAGCGCACATGAGGCCCCCATGATCTACGCACCCCCTGGCACAGCTGATGCCCTGATCAGCTTCAAGGCCGTTTACGGCAACTACATCGGCGGCGAATTCGTGGCCCCGCTGACAGGCCAGTACTTCAGCAACAGCTCGCCGGTCAATGGCCAGGCGATTGCCGAGTTCCCGCGCTCCGGCGCGGCCGACATCGACCTGGCGCTGGATGCCGCCCATGGCGTAGCCGATGCCTGGGGGCGCACGTCCGTGCAGGAGCGCTCGCGAATCCTGTTGAAGATCGCCGATCGCATCGAACAGCACCTTGAAGTGCTGGCCCTGAGTGAAACCTGGGACAACGGCAAGGCCATCCGCGAAACCCTGAATGCCGACGTGCCACTGGCTGCCGATCACTTTCGTTACTTCGCCGGCTGCATCCGCGCCCAGGAAGGCAGTGCCGCCGAGATCAACGAGCACACCGCCGCTTATCACTTCCATGAGCCGCTCGGCGTGGTCGGGCAGATCATCCCCTGGAACTTCCCGTTGCTGATGGCCGCCTGGAAACTCGCCCCGGCCCTGGCCGCGGGCAACTGCGTGGTGCTCAAGCCGGCCGAGCAGACGCCGCTGTCGATTACCGTGTTTGCTGAACTGATCGGTGATCTGTTGCCCGCTGGCGTGCTCAACATCGTCCACGGCTTTGGCCGCGAAGCCGGTGAAGCCCTGGCCACCAGCAAGCGTATCGCCAAGATTGCCTTTACCGGCTCTACCCCGGTGGGCTCGCACATCATGAAATGCGCTGCCGAGAACATCATCCCCTCGACGGTGGAACTGGGCGGCAAGTCGCCGAACATCTTCTTCGAAGACATCATGCAGGCCGAGCCCGCGTTCATCGAAAAAGCCGCCGAAGGCCTGGTGCTGGCGTTCTTCAATCAGGGCGAAGTGTGCACCTGCCCATCGCGGGCATTGATCCAGGAGTCGATCTACGAGCCGTTCATGGCCCAGGTCATGAAGAAGATCCAGCAGATTAAACGCGGTAACCCGCTGGACACCGAAACCATGGTCGGTGCCCAGGCCTCCGAGCAGCAATACGACAAGATCCTTTCCTACCTGCAGATCGCCCGCGAAGAGGGCGCCCAGGTACTCACTGGCGGCGATTGCGAACGCTTGAGCGGTGATCTTGCCAGTGGCTATTACATCCAGCCGACCCTGCTCAAGGGCCACAACCAGATGCGCGTGTTCCAGGAAGAAATCTTCGGCCCGGTGGTCGGCGTGACCACGTTCAAGGACGAGGCCGAAGCCCTGGCGATTGCCAACGACACCGAGTTCGGCCTTGGCGCCGGAGTCTGGACCCGTGACATCAACCGCGCCTACCGCATGGGCCGCGGCATTCAGGCCGGGCGGGTGTGGACCAACTGCTACCACCTGTACCCGGCCCACGCCGCGTTCGGTGGCTACAAAAAATCCGGGGTCGGCCGCGAGACCCACAAGATGATGCTCGACCACTACCAGCAGACCAAGAACCTGCTGGTGAGTTACGACGTCAACCCGCTGGGGTTCTTCTAAAGGCCCGGATAACCTGAAAGAAACGGTTCCAAAGTAGCATTCGACCGGCACCGGCAACGGTGTATTAATAGAAGCACCGCAATCCTGTGGTGCCAGAAGAGGATGGACCTATGTGGAAAAAGCCTGCGTTCACTGATCTGCGTATCGGTTTTGAAGTGACCATGTACTTCGCCAATCGCTGATCCCTCTTGCGCCGGTCGCTGCTTGCAGCGGTCGGCGCTTCTGTTTCTGCCCGCCGATGGTCTGATTGCAATCGAAGGGGGATGCTTTAGGCTGGCGCTATTACTACAACAAGAATAGAAGCGTCCCATGAGCCCGAAACTGAGCCAGTTGCGCAAGTTCGTCTCCCCGGAAATCATCTTCGGCGCCGGTTGTCGTCACCATGTCGCCAATTACGCCAAGACCTTTGGCGCGCGCAAGGTCCTGCTGGTCAGCGACCCAGGGGTGATCGCCGCCGGCTGGGTGGCTGATATCGAAGCCAGCCTGCAAGAACAGGCCATTGATTACTGCCTGTACACCGAGGTTTCGCCCAACCCTCGGGTTGAAGAGGTCATGGCCGGCGCCGAGCGATACCGTAGCGAACAGTGCGATGTGATCGTCGCGGTCGGTGGCGGCAGCCCCATGGATTGCGCCAAGGGTATCGGCATCGTGGTTGCCCATGGTCGGCACATTCTCGAGTTCGAAGGGGTCGACACCATCCGCGTGCCGAGCCCGCCGTTGATCCTGATCCCGACCACCGCCGGTACCTCCGCCGACGTTTCCCAGTTCGTGATCATCTCCAACCAACAGGAACGCATGAAGTTTTCCATCGTCAGCAAGGCGGTGGTGCCGGATGTGTCGCTGATCGACCCGGAAACTACCCTGAGCATGGACCCGTTCCTCTCCGCCTGTACCGGCATCGACGCGCTGGTGCATGCCATCGAGGCGTTCGTCTCGACCGGCCACGGGCCGCTGACCGACCCCCACGCGCTGGAAGCCATGCGCCTGATCAACGGCAACCTGGTGCAGATGATCGCCAACCCCGCCGACATCGCCCTGCGCGAGAAGATCATGCTCGGCAGCATGCAGGCCGGGCTGGCGTTCTCCAACGCGATTCTTGGTGCGGTGCATGCCATGTCCCATAGCCTGGGCGGCTTTCTCGATTTGCCTCACGGGCTGTGTAATGCGGTGCTGGTCGAGCATGTGGTGGCGTTCAACTACAGCGCCGCACCGGAGCGCTTCAAGGTCATCGCGCAAACCCTCGGTATCGATTGCCGAGGCCTGAGTCACAAGCAGGTCAGCCAGCGCCTGGTCGAGCACCTGATTGCGCTCAAGCATGCCGTGGGCTTTCACGAAACCCTTGGCCTGCATGGCGTCGGCATGACCGACATCCCGTTTTTGTCCCAGCACGCCATGGATGATCCGTGCATCCTGACCAACCCGCGCAGCTCCAGCCAGCGTGATGTCGAGGTGGTGTATGGCGAGGCCCTCTGAACCGGCGGGCGATGCTCTGGCCGGGCTGCTGGGGCTGAGCAACCACACCGTACGCAAGAGCCACTACCCGGAACTGGCGGTGCGCCTTGAAGAGCTGGAGGCCGAGCGCAATCGCTACAAGTGGCTGTTCGAGCATGCGGTGCACGGCATCTTCCAGGCCAGTCTTGAAGATGGCATGCGTGCGGCCAATCCGGCGCTGGCGCGCATGCTGGGTTATGCCGATGCACAGGCACTGGTGTTGTCGCGCAACGACCTGGCCAGCCACTTGTTCGCTGGCGGCCAGGATGAATTGCTGGCCATCGCCCAGGTGCTGCAGCGCGAGCAGGCACTGATCGGCTATGAAACCCGGCTGCGCCGGCGTGACGGCAGCCATATCGACGTGCTGATGAACCTGTTGCTGCGTCCGGACGAAGACGGCGTGGTCGAAGGTTTTGTCGCCGATATCACCGAGCGCAAGCTGGCCCAGGAGCGCCTGCAGCAACTCAATGACCAGCTTGAGCAGCGGGTCGCCGAGCGCACCAACGAACTGATCGAAGCCCGTGACGCCGCCCAGGCCGCCAATCGTAGCAAGGACAAGTACCTGGCAGCGGCCAGCCACGACCTGCTGCAGCCGCTCAACGCGGCGCGGCTATTGATCTCCACCCTGCGCGAGCGCCAGATGCCCGCGGGTGAACAGCAACTGGTGGAGCGTGCACACCAGGCCCTGGAGGGCGCCGAGGACCTGCTCACCGACCTGCTGGATATCTCCCGGCTCGACCAGGCGGCGATCAAGCCGGACCTGGACCTGTACCGCCTGGACGAGGTGCTGGCGCCACTGGCTTCCGAGTTTCAACCGGTGGCTGAAGCGGCCGGGCTCAGTTTGCGTGTGCGCGGTGGTCGGCTCGCCGTGCGTACCGACTTGCGCCTGGTCACGCGAATCCTGCGCAACTTTCTCAGCAATGCCTGCCGCTACACCGAGCATGGGCGCATCCTGCTCGGCGCGCGGCGGCGTGGCGATTACCTGCGCCTGGAAGTCTGGGACAGTGGGCGTGGCATCGCCGCCGACCGTCTGGACTCGATCTTTCTCGAGTTCAACCAACTGGATGTCGGCCGCGCTGCCGAGCGCAAAGGGGTAGGGCTGGGGCTGGCAATTGTCGAGCGGATCGCGCGCATACTCGATTACCCGGTCAAGGTGCGCTCATGGCCGGGGCGCGGCTCGGTGTTCAGCATCGATGTGCCGCTGTCGGGAGAACTGCCGAATGAGCTGCCAGCGTCGACGCTTTCGCAGCCCAGTGTGGGGGATCCGCTGCCTGGGCGGCGGCTGCTGGTGTTGGACAATGAACTCAGCATTCAGCACAGCATGGCAGCCTTGCTTGAGCAGTGGGGGTGCGAGGTGCGCACGGCCAGTGATTACGCCGAGGCCCTGGCGGTGCTCAAGGGGCGGGCACCGGAACTGATCCTGGCCGACTTCCACCTGGATCACGGGGTGACCGGGTGCGAGGTGGTGCGTGACTTGCGCAAACATTTCGGCCAGCCCATCCATGCCGTGATGATTACCGCCGATCGCAGTGAGCAAAGCCGCCGGGCCATGCAACGCCTGGGTACACCATTGCTGAACAAGCCAGTGAAACCGGGCAAGTTGCGTGCGGTGCTGAGTCAATTGCTCGGTTAAGGGGATCTTTGTTACAAGGTTTTTGTCGGAGAATGACCGTTTGTCCCTGGGAAAGCGCCTGCGCTGCGGTTTTTTTGTTATAAACCAGCGCCGGGGGAGAGCCTTTAGCACCTTTTCGGTCAAAACCACTGTCATTTCTGTTGCCCAGTGTGAATCTCGGCCTTAGACTGCCGCCCCCTGTAAATTGAGTGCCGGATGGTGCTTGAAGAATTCCGCTCCTGGCGAGCTATTCGCCAGGAGCACCCGATTCGCCTTAATGCACGTATTTTTTATAGAGAAATCAATGACAAAGGAAAAGTTGCTGGCCATGCCGGCCGATGACTACATGAACGCTGAGCAATTGGCTTTCTTCACCGAGCTGCTGCAGACGATGAAGGTCGAGATCCATGAGCGCATCGAACAAAGTCGTGTAACCATCGAAAGCCTGGACACGCCTGCCGATCCTGCCGACGCCGCCTCGGTCGAAGAAGAGCGCCAGTGGCTGGTCAACACCATCGACCGTGACCAGCGCCTGCTGCCGCAACTGGAAATGGCCCTGGGCCGGATCGCCGACGAGAGCTTCGGCTGGTGTGACGACAGCGGCGAGCCGATCGGCCTCAAGCGCCTGCTGATCAGCCCGACCACCAAGTACTGCATCGAGGCGCAAGAGCGTCAAGAGCAGATCGACAAGCACCAGCGCCAGGCCTGACCTGCGCAGGTCTCAGACAAAACCCCCGGGGAGCGATCTCCGGGGGTTTTGTTTTTCTTGCCCTGTATCAAGGGCGGCGGTCTTACATCCAAGGAAGCATGGCTAATGGCAAGATAGTGGCGTTTAATTGTTGCACAACAAGACGTGCTGCGATGGAGCCAAAACATGATGCGAGAAGGATCTCTGCCTGGCGCCGTGATTGAAGGGCAAACTGCGTCGTCCAGCGTCGCGCCCTGGTCAGACACGGTGTTGCAGAGCCTGGTACTGGCGGGGTTGCTGGCGGCCATGGCTTTTGCCGGGCTTTCGTTTTACATCGGCCTGCCTCTGGCCTTGCTGGCGCTGTGGTTACCACGCCTGCGCAAGGCCACGGTTGCCCCGCAGGTGACCAGTGATCCGCTGGCCGAGCTGACTCGCGACCTGTCACGAACCACCAGCCACAACGCCTTGTCGGCAGCCGGCGTGGCGTTCTCGGTGCAGCAACTGGCAGACAAGCTGCAATCGCAACTGAGCGCGGCAGCACAGATCGTCAGCAGCGCCGAAGTAATGATCGGCACCGAGAAGGCTACCTCGCAGTTGAGCCAGCAAGCCCTGGTGGCTGCCCGCAGCGCCCATGAAAGCAGCGCCGCCGGCCGTACGGTGCTGGCGGAGTCGATCCAGCGCATGCACCACCTGAGTTCGCGGGCTACGGCCAGTCGCGAATTGATCGAGGCTCTGCACCAGCGCAGCGAGGATATTGCCCGGGTCACTCTGGTAATCCAGACCATCGCCAGCCAGACCAACCTGCTGGCCCTCAACGCTGCGATCGAGGCAGCCAGGGCCGGTGATCACGGTCGAGGTTTTGCCGTGGTTGCCGATGAGGTGCGTGGCCTTGCCGGGCGCACCGCCAGCGCCACTGAGGAGGTCGGCCAGATGGTTGCCGACATCCAGCACCGTACGGCGCAGGTGGTCGAGCAGATCCGCGAGCTGTCGGATGACCTGCACAGCGGCGTGGATCAGGTCGAGCATACCGGGGAACAGCTGGACAGCATTGCCGGGCTGGCCGCCGGGGTCGAGCAGCAGATTGGCGAGATTGCCGAGGGCACCGAAACCAATCGGTTGCAACTGGACAGCCTGTTCGAGGCGGTGGCCCGGATGCGCAGCGACCTGCAGGTCAGCGACCAGCAAACCCAGCGCCTGGCCCAGGCAGCCGTGCAGCTGGAAGGGCAGGCCGAAAGCATCAGCGAGCGCCTGGCCGAGGTCGGCCTGGATGACTATCACCAGCGCGTTTATGACCTGGCCCGCCAAGGCGCACAGCAGATCGCCGAACAGTTCGAGCACGATATCGCCCAAGGTCGTATCAGCCTTGAAGACTTGTTCGACCGCCATTACCAGCAACTGCCAGGCACTTCACCGGTACGTTTCCGCACGCGCTTCGACCAGTACACCGACCAGGTCCTGCCAGCGATCCAGGAGCCGCTGCTCAAGCCTCATGAAGGCCTGGTGTTCGCCATTGCCTGCACCCAGCAAGGCTATGTGCCTACTCACAACAATGCCTTCAATCAGCCGTTGACCGGGGACCCGGTGGTGGACACCGCGCACAACCGCAGCAAGCGCAAGTTTGATGATCGCACCGGCATTCGTTGCGGTAGTCATCAACAGGCGGTCTTGTTGCAAACCTATACCCGCGACACCGGCGAGCTGATGCACGACTTGTCGGTGCCGATCCAGGTGCAGGGACGGCATTGGGGTGGTTTGCGCCTGGGCTATCGGCCGCAAGCGGATTAACGGGGCTTTGTTACCGCCGATGTAAAACAGCTATGCCGGGGATAGCTTTTTCTGCAGGCACGCAGGTTCTATCATGCTCACATCGTTAGGTTGCTAATAAATTCCGGAGGGAATGATGAATAGCCAAGTCGATGTTGCGGTGATGATCGGCAGCGGCGTGCCTGCGTCGCTTCAGGCATTGGGCAAGCGCGTGTGCTGGGTAGTGCTGGTTAATGGCGAGCGACGTGGCACTGCTTTTGCCAGCCGCACTGAGGCCCAGGAGTGTCGTGCAGCCTGGCTGGAGCAGTTGCGGGACACCGACCGGCCCGGCGCTGCGCGTCAGGCCGGTTGAACCTGGGCCTGAGTCAGTTTTCCAGGTGACGGGCCAGGGCACAGGCTTCGGTATGCTCACGGCGAAAGCCCCTGACCCGCCCGGTGGCCTGTTCGGTGATATGAAAGAACCCGATACCGGCCGGTATTACGACAAAGCGCGGTGGCCTGTTGAACGATTGAGCAGCATATTCTATGTAGGAAACGCCTTTAGGCTCTCGACGGAATTCGGTGTTTTCGTGCATATTCGCTTCCCTGTGTGTTGTGGATGATTTCCAGGAGCCCGTCCTGCTGAAGGGCTTGATCTCATCTATCGCACTTTTGTTGCGATAGTGCTGTCAGAAAAAGCGTCTCCGTTTAAGGAAATTAGCTGAAAATTGGCAAACTGGCTTAAGCCTGCAGTAATGGGTAACCATTCCTGCGCGTTGCTTTGCCAGTCTGCACAGACTTTTCAAGCACCAATCCACTAGTCTTTCAGACTTCGAATTGAAGTACCGTTGCCTTGCGGGCGCCTTGTTGCCTGCCGGGGGAGCGGCGTGTAATCGGTATTTGAGGAATTCTTCATTGGCAGTCAGCAATCTGGATACACATGCCCTGTTTGTGCTGGGCGACCTCAGGGCGAAACTGGTCAAACAGTTTCAAACGCGTTTTGTTTATGTCACTGAACAGAGCGCGGAAGGCCTGTACATGGCCGAGATCGATACTGAAACCGCATTGGTGGTGGATGACAAACAGCGACTGGAGCTCAAGGTCGGCGATCATTTTCGTGCCGCCGTATTGCCCAGCCGTGAAGGTGGCAAGCTGGAAATCCGCTTTCGTGAGATCAAGCTGACCGTGTATGGCCTGGGTGACTATGCCTTTGTTTCTGTTCCTGAAGGCGAAGGTATCGTCTTTAAAGAAGGGCAGAGCGTGGTGCTGGTGTTTGCCGCGAAAGAGCAGCTGCAGGAAGGCCTGAGCAAGACTCTCAAAGCCGTGACTCGCAAGGTTGCCAAGTGGCAGAAGGGTGAGCTGACCACCTTCAAGGCCAGCGAGTGAGTGAGCCCGTCGAACGCTCCAGTCGTGCCGACTTTCATGTTCGGCACCAGGCGCAAGCACGGGCCCTGGCCGAGCAGTGGCTATTGCAACGCCCACAGATGCAGGCCGCCTGGTTTGACTGGGTCGCAACCCAGCTTTATCAATTGAGCCCGCCCGAGTATGCGGCCATGGTCCGCCGTGAGCTGCAACAACTCACGGGTTGATCTCAGTTGCCGCGATCGCGCCCGCTGCTGACTTCTTCAGGTACTTCATCACCGGCCATGCGCTTGCGAAACAGCGCCGCGCGGGCCAGCAGCAGGGTGGTGACCGGTACGGTGATCGACAGCAGGATCGGAATCAGCCAGGCGTGCAGTACCGGTGACTCCTTGAGTATCGAGAAGTACAGGATCGAGGCCAGTGCCACGCACCAGGCGCCCAGGGTCGAGGCCAGTGCTGGCGGATGCATGCGCTGAAAAAAGTCCTTCAGGCGAATCAGGCCGACGGCGCCGCTCAGGGCGAACAGGCTGCTCAGCAGCAGCAACACGGCGACCAGCACCTCTACCCAGAACGGCAGTTCATTGGCATTGATCATTCGATTACCTCGCCACGCAGGAGGAATTTGGCCAGGGCGAAGGAGCCGACAAAGCCGAACAGCGCGATCAGTAGCGCCCCCTCGAAGTAGGTGTCACTGGCATAGCGGATGCCCAGTACCAGCATCATCAGCATGGCCAGGATATACAGGTAGTCCAGCGCCAATACCCGGTCCTGGGCCGAAGGGCCACGGAACAGACGTACCAGGGTCAGGGCCATGGCCAGGGCGAAGATGAACAGGCTGGCGAGAATGGCATTGGCAAGCAGGCCAGTCATTCGAAGATCTCCATCAGCGGGCGTTCATAGGTGTGTTTGAAGTGCTCGATGAACCGGGTCTCATCGTCCAGATCGAACACGTGCAGCAAGAGGATGCTGCGGTCCAGGGCCAACTCCGACCAGATGGTGCCAGGGATCACCGTGGTGATCATCGACAGTGCGGCGAGGCCGTGGGCATCACGCAGCTCCAGGGGGATATGCACGAACTGCGAGCGCGGCGGACGGCGCTTGGCCGACCATACGCCGCGGGCAACTTGCAGGTTGGACACCAGCACGTCGGCGCCGACCCGCAGGATCAGGCGCGCGATGGTGCCCGGGTGGCGGATGCGGATCGGAAGGGGGCGCAGCGGCGCCATCAGCAGCGGCGCAACGAAGCCCAGCAGGGCGCCCAGCAGCAGATTGCCGGGGCTGACCGACAGGTTCAGCACCAGCCACAGCAACCACAGCGACAGAGACAGTAGTGGGGCGGGGAACAAGCGCTTCATGGCTGCACCTCGGTACTCGCAGCCAGGGTGGTTGGTCCAGGGATGGGGCGGGTGCCGAGCACGGCGCTGACGTATTGCTCAGGGTCCTGCAGGCTGGCAGCGGTGTCCTGGGTGTAACGCAGCAATGGCTCGGCACGCAGGCTGAGCACGACGCACAAGCCCAGCAGTGCCACGATGGGTATGCATTCATAACGGCGCAGCAGCGGCGATGGGCGTTCCTGTGGTGTCCAGAAGCGCTGGATGCCAACGCGGGTCAGGGCAATCAGCGAGGCCATGCCGGACAACACCAGCAACGCCACCAATATCCAGCCCTCGACGCTCAGCGGCTGCTCCGGCGTTACGCCCAGGCCTTGCGGGTTGAACAGCGCACTGATCAGGCTGAGTTTACCGATAAAGCCCGACAGCGGCGGCATGCCGATGATCAGCAGGGCGCAGGCGATGAAGCTCAAGCCCAGGAAGGCCATGGTCCAGGGGATCACCTGGCCGATCACTGCCTTTTGCTCGTCATCGAGGTTGATGCCTTTGGGGGGATGCAGCGTTTCTACCGGCGAAGGCAGGCCGTCGCCGTCATCGTCCAGGGGGATCTCGTTGGCCGAGCGCGAACGTTCGATCAGTTCGGCCAGCAGGAACAGCGCACACAGTGCCAGGGTCGAGCTGACCAGGTAGAACAGCGCCGCGGCGGTCAGGGTTGCCTGGCCGAAGCCGATCGCCGCCAGCAGGGTGCCGGCCGAGACCAGGATGCTCAGGCTGGCCATGCGCTCCAGGCGCTGCGCCGCCAGTATCGACACCGCTGCGCAACCCAGGGTGGCCAGGCCGCCATAGATCAACCAATCGCCTCCAAAGAACGCCGAAGCACCGGCCTGGCCGGAGAACAGCAACGTCCACAGGCGCAGCACGGTGTAGAAGCCGACCTTGGTCATGATCGCGAACAGCGCGGCCACCGGTGCGCTGGCCGAGGAGTAGGCCGGCACCAGCCAGAAGTTCAATGGCCAGATCCCGGCCTTGGCCAGGAATGCCGTGGCCAGGATCGCCGCGCCGGCGTGCAGCAGGCCGCGATCGGCCTCCGGTACCAACGGGATTTTCAGGGCCAGGTCAGCCATGTTCAGGGTGCCGGTCACGCCGTAGAGCATCGCCGCGCCAATCAGGAACAATGACGAGGCCAGCAGGTTGATGGCGATGTAGTGCAAGCCGGCCTTGACCCGTGCGCGCCCCGAGCCATGCAGGATCAGGCCGTAGGAGGCAGCCAGCAGCACTTCAAAGAACACGAACAGGTTGAACAGGTCGGCGGTGAGAAACGCGCCATACAGGCCCATCAACTGGATCTGGAACAGGGCGTGGAAGCTGGCGCCGGCGCGGTCCCAACGGGCCATGGCGAACACCAGGGCGCTGACCCCGACGATGCCGGTCAGCACCAGCATCAAGGCTGAAAGGCGGTCGACCACCAGCACGATACCGAATGGCGCCGGCCAGTTGCCGGGCAGGTATACGCCAATCGAGCTGGCTTGCCCCTGGCACTGCACCCATAGCAGCAGGGTGATGGCGATGCCCAGCCCGAGCAGGCTGGAGATCAGGTTGATACGCGCCTTGAGCGGCCGGCGTTTTTCCCCGAGCAGCAGCATCAGCGCTGCGGTCAGCAGCGGCAGCAGGATGGGTGCGACGATCAGTTGGTTCATCGAACTCATTCGTTAGGCTCCCGGCCATCGACATGGTCGGTTCCGGTCAGGCCGCGGGAGGCCAGCAGCACCACCAGGAACAGCGCGGTCATGGCGAAGCTGATGACGATCGCGGTGAGCACCAGGGCCTGAGGCAGCGGATCGGTGTAGTTGAGCAGGTCCTGGGGCACGCCGTCCTTGATGATCGGCTCCTTGCCGATGAACAGGCTGCCCATGCTGAAGATGAACAGGTTGACCCCGTACGACAGCAGGCACAGGCCCATCACCACCTGGAAGGTCCGTGGCCGCAGGATCAGCCAGACCCCGGAGGCGGCGAGCACACCGATGGCGATTGCAATGACTTCTTCCATCAGGCGGCTCCTGCTTGAGTGGGTTTCTGTTGGCTGCCCGGGCGATGACCGCGCACCGACTGGTGAGCCAGCGCGGTGAGGATCAGCAGGGTCGAACCGACCACCACGGTGAACACGCCGATATCGAAGAACAGCGCACTGGCCAGGTGAGTGTCACCCAGCAATGGCAAGTGCAGGTGCGCGGTGTGAGTGGTCAGGAACGGGTAGCCCAGCAACATCGCCCCGACGCCGGTCAGGGTGGCGCACAGCAGGCCAGTGCCCATCCAGCGCAGCGGCCGCAAACTCATCTGCGCCTCGACCCACTGGGTCCCGGCCACCATGTACTGAAGAATGAACGCCACCGACATCACCAGGCCGGCAACGAAGCCGCCACCTGGCTGGTTGTGGCCGCGCATGAACAGGTACATCGATACCACCAGGGCGATCGGCAGCAGCAGGCGCACCAGCGCCGCCGGCACCATCATGAAGCCCAGCGCGGTGTCGGCCGCGTGGCGCGGGTTGACCAGGTCGGTGACTACGTCAGGTGCCAGCAGGCGCTGCTGGGCCGGCAGCTGCATGCTCTCCTTGGGCGGACGGAAGCGCCGCAGCAGGGCAAACACCGCCAGGGCCACAGCCACCAGCACGGTGATCTCGCCCAGGGTATCGAAGCCGCGGAAGTCCACCAGCATGACGTTGACCACGTTGCTGCCGCCACCTTCAGGCAAGGCCCGGCTCAGGTAGAACGAGGAGATGTCGTTGGGGGTCGGGCGGGTCAGCATGGCATAGGACAGCAGCGCCATGCCGCCACCCACGCCGACCGCCAGCAGCAGGTCGCGCAGGCGGCGCAGGCGGGCGCGTTCCTGGGTGCCCGGCAGCGGCGAGACGCCCTCGATCCGCCGTGGCAGCCAACGCAGACCGAGCAAAATCAGTACCGTAGTGACCACCTCGACCACCAGTTGGGTCAGGGCCAGGTCCGGCGCCGAGAACCAGACGAAGGTGATGCAGGTCATCAGGCCGCAAACACTTACCATGGTCAGGGCCGCCAGCCGGTGATACTTGGCCTGCCAGGCAGCGCCCAGGGCGCAGGCAATGGCGATCAGCCAGAGCATGACGAACACCCCGGAACCGGGAATCTTCGGCCGGTCCCCCCAGGTCAGGCCACTGTGCAGCATCGGCAGCAGGCCGGCCAGCAGGGCGATCAGCACCAGCATGAACAACTGCTTCTGCAGGCGGCGGGTGGTGAATATCCGCTCGAAACGCCGGGCGGTGCGCATGATCAGCACCTGGCCGTGTTCGAACAGGCGCTTGCCATTGAATCGCTCGATCAGCGGCGGCGACGGGAAACGCCCGAGCTTGAGCTGATTGCGCAACAGCAGATAGAGCACGATGCCACCGCTCATGGCGATCAGGCTCATGATCAGCGGGGCGTTCCAGCCGTGCCAGATCGCCAGGCTGTACTCGGGCAGGGTGCCACCCACCACCGGCAGTGCGGCGGCGGCCAGCAGCGGGCCGACCGATTGCGCCGGGAAGATGCCGACCACCAGGCAGGTCATTACCAGCAACTCGACCGGTGCGCGCATCCAGCGCGGCGGTTCGTGAGGCGTATGCGGCAGGTCGGTGGCCGGCGGGCCGAAGAACACATCGACGGTAAAGCGCAACGCATAGGCGACGCTGAAGGTACCGGCAATGGTGGCAATGACCGGCAAGGCCGCTTCGACCCAGGCGGTGGAGCTGATGAACACGGTTTCGGCGAAGAACATCTCTTTGGACAGGAAGCCGTTCATCAACGGTACCCCGGCCATCGAGGCGCTGGCCACCATGGCCAGGGTTGCGGTGAAGGGTATGAGCCGGAACAGACCGCTGAGACGGCGAATGTCACGGGTGCCGCTTTCGTGGTCGATGATCCCCGCGGCCATGAACAGCGAGGCCTTGAAGGTAGCGTGGTTGAGGATGTGAAAGACTGCCGCGACCGCTGCCAGCGGGCTGTTCAGGCCCAGCAGCAGGGTAATCAGGCCCAGGTGGCTGATGGTCGAGTAGGCCAGCAGGCCCTTGAGGTCGTTCTGGAACATCGCCGCGAAGGCACCGAGCACCAGGGTGGCGGCGCCGGCGCCGCTGACGATCCAGAACCATTCTTCAGTGCCGGAGAGCGATGGCCATAGTCGCGCCAGCAGGAACACCCCGGCCTTGACCATGGTCGCCGAGTGCAGGTAAGCCGAAACCGGAGTAGGCGCCGCCATGGCATGGGGCAGCCAGAAGTGGAAAGGGAACTGCGCGCTTTTGCTCAACGCGCCAAGCAGGATCAGGGGTAACAGGACGGGATACAGGGCATGGTTGCGAATCTGCTCACCGGCAGCGAGGACCTTGTCCAGGTCGTAGCTGCCGACCACATGGCCGAGCAGCAATACCCCCGCCAGCAGGCATAGCCCACCCGCTCCGGTAACCATCAGGGCCATGTAGGCACCGCGTCGGGCATCGGCGCGGTGGTGCCAGTAGCCGATCAGCAGGAACGAGAACAGGCTGGTCAGTTCCCAGAAGAACACTATCTGGATCAGGTTGCCGGAGATCACCAGGCCGAGCATGGCGCCCATGAACGCCAGGAAGAAGGCAAAGAAGCGCGGCACCGGGTCTTGCGGGGACATGTAGTAGCGCGCATACAGCGACACCAGGGTGCCGATGCCCAGCACCAGTAAGGAGAACAGCCAGGCGAAGCCGTCCATGCGCAGGACCAGGTTCAGGCCCAGGCTCGGCAGCCACAGGAATTCTTCACGGATCACGCCGCCATGGGCGATCTGCGGGTACATCAAAGCGACCTGAACGGTGCCCACCAGGGCGACCAGTCCGGCCAGCAGCGATTCGCTGTTGCGTGCGTTGTGCGGCAAGACAGCCGCCAGGCAGCTGCCGACAAACGGCAGAAGCAGTAGCACTATCAAGGACATAGATTTCTAATCTGCAGGAGTTTGTAAGAGATCATACGTGGCGACTGGTCGATCACCAACCCGCAAGCTGTCGCAGAATCCTACAAGAGCGCTGTATAAATCCTTTTTTTTATAACAGTTTTTTTCAAAGGACAGACGGCATTTGCCGATCAGAGGCCCGCTTCACGTTCTTCGGCGTCAACCTCCAGCGACGTCTGCTCTTCACTACGGCGGCGAAACTTCAGTTCGCTGACCACCACGGCGATGACGATCAGCAAACCGCCGAGCAAGGCCACGCCCGGCAGGCGTTCGCCAGCGATGCGCCCGACGATGCCGGCCCATACCGGCTCACCGGCGTAGATCAGGGTGGCGCGGGTCGGCGAGACCGATTTCTGTGCCCAGTTCATCGCCACCTGGATCACCGCGCTCATCGCCCCCAGGCCCACGGCACTGAACAGCAACAGCCAGGAAAAGTCCGGCAGGCGCTCCTGGGTCGGTACCACCATCATGAACGACAGCGCCGAAGCGGTGGCCAGTTGCACCACCGTGACCCGACGCACATCGACCTGACCGGCATAGCGACTGATCAGGATGATTTCCGCAGCGATGGCCACGGCACTGACCAGGGTGGCGATTTCGCCGGGGCTGAACTGCAGCGAACCACCGCCAGGGCCGGCCAGCAGCATCAGGCCGGCGAATGCCAGGCCAATGCCCAGGCTTGGCATCAGGCCCGGGCGGCGGCCCAGTACCAGCCATTGCAGCAAGGGCACGAAGGGCACGTACAAAGCGGTGATGAACGCCGACTGGCTGCTGCTGATGGTTTGCAGGCCAACGGTCTGCAGGCCGTAGCCGAGCATGATCGACACGCCGATCAACACCCCGGCCTTGAGCTCCGTGGCGGTCAGGCCGGGCAACGAACGGGCCGAGACCAGGCCGACAAACAGCGCTGCGGCGGCAAAGCGCAGGCCGACGAAAAACATCGGCCCGCTGACCGTCATCACGTTGTGCACCAGCAAAAAGGTGCCGCCCCAGAGCACGGTAATAAACACCAGCACCAGTTCGGCCTTGCTCAGCCGGAAGGAAACGGAAGGGCGTTCAGCAGCGTTCGTTGGGGTCATGGCCTTGCACACGGAAGAGGGTCGACGCACAATTGCGGTGAAAGTGGGCAGTATACTGCGCAACCCCTATTGATGAGCAATATAGTGCACAAAGATTCCAGTCAACGCGCGTCGGTGCTTCAGCACGTCAGCCAGAACATTCGCCACCTGCGTCATGCCGCCGAGCTGAGCCAGAGTGCCCTGGCGGAAAGGTCCGGGGTCAGCCGGCGGATGCTGGTGGCCATCGAGGCCGGCGAAAAGAATGTCAGCCTGACCACCCTCGACCGGATCGCCGAAGCCCTGGAGGTTGCCTTCAGTGACCTGATCAAGGCGCCGGACAACCGCGACCCGAGCCGGATCAACGAGCTGGCCTGGACCGGTGTGCATCCCGGCAGCAAGGCCGTGCTGCTGGCCAGTTCCGCTGCCACCCGCGAGGTGGAGCTGTGGGAGTGGCGCCTCGAACCCGGCGAGGTCTACCCCTGCGAGGCTGATGCCGATGGCTGGAGCGAGCAGTTGTTCGTATTCGAAGGTTGCCTGAGCCTGGAGGTCGAGGGGCAAAAACACCTGCTCAATGCCGGCGAGTTCTTCTCCTTTGCCAGCAACCGCCGCTACGCCTACCGCAATGACGGCGAAGTGGCGACCCGCTTCGTGCGCAATGTGGTGATCTGAGCACGAGGCAGGTCACTGCCTTCAGCGGCTGGCGTCGGTCAAGTATTCCTGGGTGGAAATCACCTGGGCGTAAGCGAAGGCCAGCGACGCCATATAGGCCGCATGCACCTGCGCCGCCGGTACCGTGACGCCGTTGAATTCCAGGGCGCGGGTGGCGCAGGCGTCGTGAACCACGGTGACGCCATAACCGTAATCGGCGGCAGCGCGGCTGACGGCATCGATGCACATGTGGCTCATGCTGCCGATAACCGTGACGTTGCTGATTTGCCCGTCATCCAGCAGATGCTTGAGCTCGGTTCCCAAAAACGCATTGACCTTGTGCTTGAGCACCACTGGCTCACCTGCGCGGTTAGCCGCCTTGGGGTGAATCTGCGCACCCTCGGAGCCAGGGGTGAAGAACGGTGCATCACTGGATTCGAACTCGTGGCGCACATGTACCACCAGGTCGCCGCGGGTGCGGGCGGCGTCAAGGATGCTGGCGGCGTTGTCAGCCGCCGCATCGGCACCGTCCAGGGTCCATTTGCCGCCGGGGAAGTAATCGTTCTGGATGTCGATGACGATCAGTGCCTGTTTGCTCATCTCAAAAGCCTCATGCTGGGGAGTGGTTGTGGCGTGGTGATAGTTATAGGCTTGAGCGATGCGCTTGCGGATTGGCGCGAACGACAAATTGGCGGGAAAAACTGACAATGGCAACGGCGCAGGACACTCTGGAAATTGGCGTGCTGGTCTATCCCGGCGCGCAACTGGCCGCAGTCCATGGCCTGACCGACCTGTTTGCCGTGGCCAATCGCCTGCGCCATGAGCTGGGGGCGTTGGAGCGGCCACAGTTGCGCGTTTGCCATTGGAGCGAGACGCCTGATCGGCAATTGCAGGTAACGTTCGACACGCACCCCGGCACGGGTCATCAAGTGCGCGCCATGATTATCCCGCCGAGCCTGACCCAGGCCCCTTCGCCCGAATTGCTGGAACGCTACCGCGCCAACCTGCGCCAATGGCATGGTGACGGTGCGTTGCTGGTGTCGGTCTGCGTCGGGGTGTTCTTCATCGCCGCCAGCGGCCTGCTCGATGGGCGCCCGGCGACCACTCACTGGAATTTCGCGCAATCACTGGCCGAGCGTTTTCCGCAGGTTCAGGTCGAAGCCAACCTGCCGCTGCTCGACGACGGCGACATCATTACCTCGGCCGGGTTGATGGCCTGGACCGATCTGGGGCTCAAGCTGGTCGAGCGTTACCTGGGCGAGACGCTGGCGGCGGAGACCGCGCGGTTTCTCGCGGTCGAACGGGTCAGCGGCGGGCAACAGCCCGGCAGCGTCTTCAGCCCACGGCTGGACCATGGCGACGAGGCGGTGCTGAAGGTTCAGCACTGGCTGCAGGGCAGCGGTGCGCGTGACGTTTCGCTGACGGCCATGGCCGATTGCGCCGGCCTTGAGCAGCGTACTTTCCTGCGTCGCTTTCGCAGTGCCACCGGTCTCAAACCCACCGAATACTGCCAGCAGGTCAGAGTGGGGCGGGCCTGCCGGATGCTTGAGTTCACCAACCGCAGCATCGATCAGATTGCCTGGGGTGTCGGTTACCAGGACCCAGGTGCCTTTCGCAAGGTGTTCTTCAAGGTGACCGGGCTTGCCCCCAGCGACTACCGGCGACGCCTCGCGACCCGGGCGGGCTGATCCTACTTTGGTACCGGTCGGGCTGCGCTTTGCGCGTCTTGCTGCTTATTATCCGTAGCAAACAAGACGGAGAACGCCATGAGTGCCCCTGAACAACCCGAGAACCCGGCGGCTGATGTGCTGATCATTGGCGGTGGCTTGAGCGGTGCCCTGCTGGCAGCGCAGCTGTTGCGTCAACCGGGGCAACGCCGCCTGCTGATCGTCGAGCCGCGCAGCGACCTAGGCCGTGGTGAAGCCTATAGCGCCACGCACCTGGGGCATACCCTCAATGGCAACGCGGCACGGATGAGTGTCGACCCGGACAATGCCGACGACCTGACCACGTGGCTGGGCCAGCATATTGCAGCGGGTGGTTGGCCAGAATCAGCCGGGCAGCAGGTGCCCGTTGCCGAGCTGTTTCCGCCACGCGGGCTGTTTGGCGTGTATGCGCGCCAGCGTTTGGCCGAAGCGCAGGCGGTGGGTGCGCGACAGGGCTCCTGCCTTGAGCATGTCCAGGACCAGGCCGTTGATCTGGCGGTGGACGATCAGGGCGTCGATGTCAGCCTGGCGGATGGCCGTACTTTACGCGCAACCAGGGCTGTTCTGGCCACCGGCATGTTTGCCGCTGCGCGTACCGCCCAGGTCAGCGACAATGCGCTGAACACGGCATCAGTCGACCCTTGGAACATACCGGCCATGCAGGCGATCGATGCGCACGGCCGGGTGCTCATCATCGGTTCCGGGCTGACCATGGTCGATGCCGTGGTGTCGTTGCAGGCAGCCGGGCATCGCGGGCCGATCGAGGTGTTTTCCCGCCACGGCCTGCTGCCGCAGGTGCGCCGTCAACCGCCCGCGTGGGAAAATTTCCTGGCGGCTGACCTGTCACTGTGCAGTCCGTTGCAACTGCTGCGGGCCTTGCGTGCGCAATGCCAGGCGGCCGGGCAGCAGGACATCGACTGGCAGGCGCCGCTGGATACCGTGCGCGTGCATATCGCCAGGCTCTGGAGCCAGGCCAGCGAGCGTCACAAGCGCCAATTCGTGCGTCATCTCCGGCCCTGGTGGGAAAGCCATCATCATCGTTCGCCGCCGCAGGGTGCGGCGTTGCTGGCGCGACTGGTCGAACAAGGGCGATTGCGCATTCATGCGGCGTCGTTGCAGGGTGTGGAAACCAGCGCCGACGGGCAGCCAGTGGTAAGGCTGCGCTTTCGCGGGCAAACGCAGGTCGAGCGGATCAGCGCTGCCGCCCTGATCAATTCCACCGGTATTGAGTACGATTGGCGCCGGGTTGCCCGGCCTTTGCCGCAGAACCTGCTGCAACGCCGGCTGATCCAGCCAGGGCCCCTGGCACTGGGCATCGCCGCGGATGCGCAGGGAGCCGTGCAGGATGCCGAGGGCCGCTACAGTCGGCGCCTGTTTGCCATGGGCCCACCCTTGCGTGGTCTGTGGTGGGAAAGTACGGCAGTGACCGATGTCGCTTTGCAGGCCAAGGCACTGGCTCAACGCCTGGTTGGGTATGGCGACTAGTCGTGGTATTCGGGGCCGGGCTCGAGCAATTGCGGGCCCGGGCCCTGCTCGCCGAGTTGATCATCACAGTTGCGCAGCGGGCAGCTTTGCAGCGACATGCAACCACAACCGATACAGCTGTCGAGCTGGTCACGCAACACCAAGAGTTTATCGATGCGCCGGGTCAGGTCCTGGCGCCATTGCTCTGATAGCCGTTGCCAGTCCTTCACGCTGGGTGCACGACCTACCGGTAGCGTCTGCAGCGCGGCATGAATGGTTGCCAGGGGAATCCCCAGGCGTTGCGCCATCTTGATCACTGCCACCCGCCGCAGGGTGTCGCGTGGGTAGCGGCGCTGGTTGCCGGCGCTGCGGGTGCTGTGGATCAAACCCTTGCTCTCGTAGAAGTGCAGCGCGGTCACGGCTACGCCGCTGCGCGCCGCCAACTGACCCACGCTGAGTACGCTCTGAGCTGAATCGGGCATGACACAATATCTCTTGACCTCTAGTTAACTTGAGGTTTTACCCTGCCAGCCATCACACCGCAAGTGCAATGGCAGAGGGAGCATGTTCATGCTGGTTTCAGACAACAGCCTGTGTTTTACCCAGATGATCGAGTTCGAAGTCGCGCCAGCCCGGCAACGCGCGCTGGCCCAGGCGCTGGTGGCGCGCAGCGAGCACCTGGCCGAGCAGCACAATGGTCTGGTCGCAGCCAGCATCCAGGCCAGCGACGATGGCAGTCGGGTCCTGCAGTATTTGCAATGGCAATCGCGGGCGGCCTGGGAGGCGGCTGTCAGCAGCTTCGAGCAGGAGCCGTTCCTGCAGCTGATTCGTCAGCATCAGGCCAGGGGCGTGAACTTCAACACCTTCCAGACGCTCAGCAGCCTGGCCCGGACGGCGGAGCACGGGCTGCACTGCCAGTTGCCGATGACCTCAGGAATACCAGGGTGAATGGTGCGGGTAGCGGTCAAGCCGTGCGCCGATGACCATTTCACTGATCCAGGCACTGAGAATGGAGCTGTAGGCTTTCTGGCAGCGGTCACTGGACAGCGCATGATCGGCGCCGTCAACGATCCTGTGGGTCAGCGAATGGGCGCTGACGAAAGCCGAGCGATAGCTCATCAAGGTACTGTGCGGCACGAAGTCATCCTGCTCCGACTCCACCAGCAGCACGTCACCGGCAAACTCGGCGCAGGCGCCCAGTGCCCGGTTGTCCCCCGGGCCGAGGGGGCGTTGACGGTAGTCGGTCAGGCGTTGACGGTCGAGCGCTTGCTTGGGCAGGTTCCATTCATCGTCCCAGTACAGCGCCGGCACTCGTAACGCCAGCCATTTGACCGGTCGCAACGCTGTCAGCAGCGTCGCCAGGTAGCCGCCGTAGCTGCTGCCGATCAGGGCAATGGCGCTGGTGTCGACCGCCGGGTGACTGACCAGCCGGTCGTAGGCGGCGACCAGGTCGGCCAGGTTCTGCTCGCGGGTAACGCTCAGGCGCTGGCTTTCGGTCTTCTCGTGGCCACGCAGGTCGAAGGTCATGCATACGCATCCCAGGCCGGTGATCTGCTTGGCCCTGGCCAGGTCACGCTGCTGGCTCCCACCCCAGCCATGAACAAAGAGGATTCCGGGAACCTTGGCACCGGGGCTGACAATGGTCCCGGCAATACTTTCGCCATCAACCGGAATCTCGATCCCTTCGCTATGGATGGTCATAGTCGCGAATCCGTGCGTATTTGCAGACTCGTCCGATTTCACTGTCGTCCCCCTGATAAAAAATCGTGGCATCGGCGGGCAGCTCAGGCGCGTCGAAGGCTTCGTGGGTGGAGGCGCGCACGCGCCTCAAAGCCGGGTCGTCGGCGAAAGCTTGCAATGCCAGTACCTCGGCACTGCTGGCGCCGCCGATGCGCCAGGATTGTTCGAGCACGCCGCTGCGCAGCTTGCCCTGGCTGTTCAGGCCGCGGGCGACGTCATAGTTGCGCCGTGAGGCGATAAAGCCGGGGAAGGCTTGCAGCGCTGCCTGCTCGTAGGTTCTTGCCTGGGTGATGGCCAGGCGAAGCTGATCTTCGAGTTCCAACTGCAGCAATACGTCGTAGTCCCCGCGCACCAGCACCAGATCGGAACCGCCGTAGATCTCCTCGCCCTGGTGGTCACGGGTCAGTTGCTGGGTGCCGTAGTAGCTGCACAATATTCCCGCCACCAGGACCTGGCCGACGCTGAAGGTCTGCACCTCGCTCAGGTTCTCTTCCAGGGTCAGGCCCCAGAGCGCGAGTTCCTGTTCGTCCATGGTGCCAAGCGCTTGCTCCAGTCCTTTGATGCTGTCGATCACCGTTTGCCCACGGCCCGCAGTTGCGCGTACGGGCTTGAGGCGCAGCGGTCCCTCTCGCAGCAGCAGCCCGGCGGCACGAATCGCATCCTCCAGGCTGAAAACGCTATAGCCTCGCAACAGCGCATCGCTGGCCAGGCGGGCGAAGTCATCGGTCCAGCCCAGCGGAAAGCGCGCATCGGCGGGCAGCGGATGGGAGATGGCCTTGGTCGCCATGTACGGCTGGCTGACCAAGCCGCCAAACAGGTCGGTGTGCGCCGCGATACCCATTGCCCGGTAGCGCTCGGCGCCGATCAGGGTTTCGGTGGGCAGGTAATAGAAATTCTCCTTCGCCGTTGGTGGCTGGGCAGGCGTAACCACCTCGGTGTGGAACAACTTCGCCAGCCGTTGGGCGAGCTTCAGGTGCACGCTGTGTTCGTGCTCGGGTGTGCTTTGACGTGTGTCCAGCAGCACCACGCCTTGCTTGCGGTCGGTCGATCGGAGCATGGGCAGATCCTCTGCGTGGTTCAGGAGGCTTTCTTGAGTGCGTCGATCAGTTCGTGCTTGCGCATTTTCGAGTGGCCAACGATGCCTTTGCTGCGGGCGTCCCTGGCGTTGCTTCCTTGTGGCATGGCGTTTTCTCCCGGGTAGGACTGTACTGATTGTGAAGTCCGTAAGCGGTAGAAGTTCAGTAGGGCTGATTAGTGGATGGTATTTTGGTTATATAAATATGTAAATTGATAATTTATAGTTCTATTGGTGGCTGGTGCAATATGGCGTGGCACTTTACCTACATGGATTTAGGAAGCGCCTACTTTGCAAGGCGACGACAACCAGAGAGCCTGCTGTCATGAACAATCTTCCGCTGTATTTCGACTACGCCGCCACGACACCGGTCGACGAGCGAGTTATCCAGGCCATGGTCAAGTGTCTGGGCGCCTCGGGTAATTTCGGCAACCCGGCGTCAAGCTCCCACTGTTACGGGCAGAGCGCCCGGGCAGCCGTGGAGCGGGCGCGGGGCCAGGTCGCCGGGCTTGTCGGCGCCCGAGCCGAACAGATCATCTGGACGTCGGGGGCCACCGAGTCGAACAACCTGGCGCTCAAAGGCCTCGCCCAGGGGCGCCAGGGTGGTCACATCATCACCAGCCAGATCGAACACAAGGCAGTGCTCGACACGGCTCGCCAGCTTGAACACAACGGCTTCACCCTGACCTTGCTGGCGCCCGACGACCAAGGGCTGATCACCCCCGAGGCGCTACGCAGTGCCCTGCGTGAAGACACCTTCCTGGTTTCGCTGATGCTGGTGAACAATGAACTGGGGACCGTCAACGATATCCCGGCGTTGGCTGAGGTGGTTGGCCAGCATGGCGCACTGCTGCACGTGGATGCGGCCCAGGGTGCGGGCAAATTACCGATCGACCTGGGCCGCTGGGCGGTCGACCTGATGTCCTTTTCCGCGCACAAAGTTTATGGTCCAAAAGGCATCGGCGCCTTGTATGTCGGCGAGCGCGCCAAACCGCTGTTGCAGGCGCAGATCCATGGCGGTGGCCATGAGGGCGGTTTGCGCTCCGGCACCCTGGCCACCCACCAGATCGTTGGCATGGGCGAGGCGTTTGCCGTGGCCCAGGCGCTGCTCGTGGAAGAAACTGCACGCATCCGCCAACTGCAACAGCGGTTGCTGGATCAATTGCTGCAGTTGCCGGGAGTGCGCCTCAATGGCAGTGCCGGGCAGCGAATCGCGCACACGCTCAGCCTCACGTTCAACGCCGATCACCCCGACTTTTCCCAGCTTGCGCAGTCGCTGGCATTTTCTTCCACTTCCGCATGCAACTCCGCGGCCAATGCTGCTTCTCACGTGCTGCTGGCGCTTGGACTTGAGCCGCAAGCCGCGAGGCAGACCATTCGCCTGAGCCTGGGTCGCTATACCAAGGCGCAGGATATCGACCAGGCGGTGCGGGCAATAAAGACCTCGTTACAGTCGCAACCTTTCTGGGCGGTTGCCCATGGCTGAAGGCTGTTCCATTATCTGCGCCAAGAACAATGGATGCCGTGGTAGCAGGAGTCAGCATGAACACTCAGTCTTCAACGCAGGGAGCGGTGAATACGCGCCTGGCACGTATTCGTGAAGTGATGCAACGTGAGGGCGTCGACGCCTTGTTGGTCCCGTCGGCCGATCCTCACCTTTCCGAGTATCTGCCGGGGTACTGGCAGGCCAGGCAATGGTTGTCCGGTTTTCACGGGTCGGTCGGTACCTTGATCGTTACCGCCGATTTCGCCGGCCTCTGGGCTGACAGCCGCTACTGGGAGCAGGCGGAAAAGGAACTGGCAGGCAGCACCATTGAGCTGGTGAAGCTGCAGCCGGGCAAGCCCGGTCCGCTGGACTGGCTGGCCGATCAGGCCCCGCAAGGTGGGGTGGTGGCCGTGGATGGAGCAGTAATGGCTCTGGCCTCGGCACGTCAGCTAGGCGAGCGCCTCAAGGCTCGCAACGTTCGATTGCTGACTGAGAAGGATCTTCTGGCTCAGGTATGGGACGACCGGCCGCCACTACCGAACAACCCGGTGTATCAGCATCTGCCGCCCGAGGCCACGGTCAGCCGCGCGCAGAAACTGGCCAACTTGCGCCAGACGCTGCGCGCCCGCGGTGCCGACTGGCATTTCATCGCCACCCTGGACGACATTGCCTGGTTGTTCAACCTGCGCGGTAGCGACGTTTCCTATAATCCGGTGTTCGTATCCTTTGCCTTGATCTGCCAGGATCAAGCCACGTTGTTCATGGACTTGAACAAGATCGATGCCCATTTGCGCAGTGTGCTCGAAGTCGATGGCATCACGTTACGTGATTATGCAGAGGTCGCCCAGGCGCTGGCGGCTATTCCAGCTGGCCAGACATTGCTGGTTGATCCTGCTCGGGTGACGAGTGGCCTGCTGGCGAATACCGACAGGGATGTGCGCCTGATTGAAGGACTGAACCCGACTACGCTGTCGAAATCGCAAAAAAGCAAAGCTGATCTTGGGCACATTCGCAAGGCCATGGAGCAGGATGGTGCGGCGCTGTGCGAGTTTTTTGCCTGGTTGGAAGCTGCGCAAGAGCGAGCCGAGTCAATCACCGAACTGACCGTTGACGAGCAGCTGAGTGCCGCGCGTGCGCGTCGTCCAGGTTTTGTCTCGCTGAGTTTTTCGACCATCGCTGCCTTCAACGCCAATGGCGCCATGCCGCATTACCGCGCCACGGAGGAGTCTCATGCCCGTATCGAAGGTGATGGCTTGCTGCTGATCGACTCTGGTGGTCAATACCTGGGGGGCACCACCGACATTACCCGCATGGTCCCCATTGGTAACCCCACTACTGCTCAGAAGCAGGACTGCACGCGAGTGCTCAAAGGGGTTATTGCCTTGTCGCGGGCACGCTTTCCGCGGGGCATCCCGTCGCCATTGCTCGATGCCATTGCCCGGGCGCCCATCTGGGCGGACCAGGTCGACTATGGTCATGGTACCGGGCACGGGGTCGGTTACTTCATGAACGTGCATGAAGGACCGCAGGTGATTGCCTACCAAGCGGCGGCGGCACCTCAGACAGCCATGCAGGAGGGGATGATTACGTCGATCGAGCCGGGTACCTATCGCCCGGGCGAGTGGGGGGTACGTATCGAGAACCTGGTGTTCAATCGCGAGGTGGGCACGAGCGCGTTTGGCGATTTTCTCGAGTTTGAAACCCTGACCCTGTGCCCGATCGATACCCGTTGCCTGCTGCCTGAACGGCTGACCAGCGAAGAGCGCGACTGGCTCAATGGTTATCATGCCCAGGTCAGGGAGCGCCTGGCGCCGCTGCTGGAAGGCGCTGGGCTGGAATGGTTGCAGGGGCGAACCGCAGCCATTTGAACCCGGTATTCGAACAGCAGCAAAAAAGGGCGGCCGTTGGGTCGCCCTTTTTGGTGGGATGCATTACTTGCAGATGACGATCATGCTGCGGCTGGTGTAGCCGGCCGGATTGAGGCCGAAGGGGTAGTCACCAGGCTCGGCGTCGGCATCCCCCGAGCGGGCAATCACTTTGTAACCCTTGCTGCCACATGAGGCCGCAGCCTTGGTGTAGCAATTGTCCCAGGAAGATGAAAGGCCGGAGCAATTGATATGCAGGCCCTTCTTGCCGCGTTTGACTTCAGTCTTCGCCGTCGCCGCACATCCAGCGATGGCCAAAATGGCTAGGATGAGCAAAATTCGTTTCATTCCTGTCCTTAATGCGTACCGGGTCTGTCGCCCGTGTCTAATTTCCTTTGCGTCTTCCCGATGCTTGTTCGCGTCCCTGTCTTGTCAATTAGATATCTTCAAGGTTGACGTTGGGTTACAGCTTAAAGATGGCGGATGCCCGGCACAATGACCAGTGTCTATTTAAATGCAAATATTTCTCAAATCAGTCGGCAGCAACCAATGCCGGGCTTTCCTTGCGCAGCGACAGGGTGGCACCCGCTGAAGCGGTGATGATTGCAGCGATAGCCAGCCATTGCGCCACCGTCAGTACTTCACCCAGGAACAGCAAACCTGAAAGTGCACCGAACGCAGGTTCGATACTCATCAGTGTGCCAAAGGTGCGTGCAGGCATGCGTGTGAGTGCCACCATTTCCAGGCTGTAGGGCAGGGCAGTGGAGAGTATGGCCACGCCCAGTGCGATAGGCAGCAGTGCGGGAGTAAGCAGTGCGCTGCCAGCATGGACAATGCCTATTGGCGCTACGAACAGGGCAGCGATCATCACCCCCAGGGCGGCGGTCTGGATACCGTTCTCGGCGCCGGCTTTCTGCCCATATAGAATGTACAGCGCCCAGCACACGCCGGCACCTAGTGCATAGCCGGCACCTACCAGGTCGATGCTGGCGCTGGTCTGGCCAATCGGAATCAGCAGCAGCAAGCCAATGACCGCAAGGCCGATCCAGAGAAAATCCACGGCCCGTCGCGAGGCATACAGGGCAACTGCCAGCGGTCCGGTGAACTCCAGGGCTACGGCAATCCCCAAGGGCACGGTCTGCAGCGACATATAGAAGAGGAAGTTCATCCCGCCCAGGGCCATGCCGTAGATGATCACGGTGCGAAGCGTGCTGGCGCTGAGCTTGGCGCGCCAGGGGCGCAGCAGCAACAGCATGATGATGCTGGCGAAGATCAGTCGCAGGGTGGTGGTGCCTTGCGCGCCCACGACAGGGAACATGCTCTTGGCCAGGGAGGCACCGGACTGGATTGAGGCCATGGCGATCAGCAGCAAGCCAATAGGGAAGAGGGTGGCGGCCAGGCTGCGGGGGTGGCTGTTCATTGCGGGAGGGCATTCCTTATATAAGAAGAAGCACGAGCAGCCTATGATGCGCAAAGGCCAAAAAATGAGCAATATACTGCGCATTATTCTTTTATTGGGGGTTTTTTAAATTAACCCTTGACGCCCGATTTAATCTCTCTATAATTCGCCCCACTTCCGGCGCAGTCGGAACTGAAAACTCCTTGAGTTTCAAAGAGTTAGCAGTTCCAGGGTCATCCGGAAGGGCTTCGATCGAAAGATCGACAGCGGTGAAAAAGGCAGTTGACAGCGGTTTGAAACGCTGTAGAATTCGCCTCCCGCTGACGAGAGATCGCAGCGAGTCAAGTGGTTGAAGTTGAAAGAGAAATTCTGAAAAACTTCAAAATAAACGCTTGACAGGCTCTGAGGAAAGCGTAGAATGCGCGCCTCGGTTGAGACGAAAAGCTCTTAACCAACCGCTCTTTAACAACTGAATCAAGCAATTCGTGTGGGTGCTTGTGAGCTCAGACTGATAGTCAAAAAGATTATCAGCATCACAAGTGGCTACACGAAAATCGAAAGATTTGAAAGTAAGTCATTTGAGATTGCTGAGCCAAGTTTAGGGTTTTCTCAAAACCCAAGCAGTATTGAACTGAAGAGTTTGATCATGGCTCAGATTGAACGCTGGCGGCAGGCCTAACACATGCAAGTCGAGCGGATGAGAAGAGCTTGCTCTTCGATTCAGCGGCGGACGGGTGAGTAATACCTAGGAATCTGCCTGGTAGTGGGGGACAACGTTTCGAAAGGAACGCTAATACCGCATACGCCCTACGGGGGAAAGCAGGGGACCTTCGGGCCTTGCGCTATCAGATGAGCCTAGGTCGGATTAGCTAGTTGGTGAGGTAATGGCTCACCAAGGCGACGATCCGTAACTGGTCTGAGAGGATGATCAGTCACACTGGAACTGAGACACGGTCCAGACTCCTACGGGAGGCAGCAGTGGGGAATATTGGACAATGGGCGAAAGCCTGATCCAGCCATGCCGCGTGTGTGAAGAAGGTCTTCGGATTGTAAAGCACTTTAAGTTGGGAGGAAGGGTACTTACCTAATACGTGAGTATTTTGACGTTACCGACAGAATAAGCACCGGCTAACTCTGTGCCAGCAGCCGCGGTAATACAGAGGGTGCAAGCGTTAATCGGAATTACTGGGCGTAAAGCGCGCGTAGGTGGTTCGTTAAGTTGGATGTGAAATCCCCGGGCTCAACCTGGGAACTGCATCCAAAACTGGCGAGCTAGAGTAGGGCAGAGGGTGGTGGAATTTCCTGTGTAGCGGTGAAATGCGTAGATATAGGAAGGAACACCAGTGGCGAAGGCGACCACCTGGGCTCATACTGACACTGAGGTGC